>NZ_JBFTLX010000068.1:0-29233 GCF_056396665.1 Cupriavidus sp. 05T313
GCCATGGACTTTAACTACAGCGAAGAGCAGCAGATGCTGGCGGACAGCCTGCGCCGCTTCATCGACACCGAATACACCTTCGACAAACGCCGCAAGAACGCCCGCGGCGGCGGCAGCTTCGACCGCGCCACCTGGGCACAGCTTGCCGAGATGGGTGTGCTGGGCCTGACCGTGCCCGGCGAGTACGGCGGCTTTGGCGAAAGCGCCGCAAGCCAGCTCGTGGTGCAGCGCGAACTCGGGCGCGGCCTGGTGCTGGAACCAGTCACGCCCACTGCCGTGATGTCCGCCGCCGTGCTGAACGCCTACGGCAGCCAAGCCCAGAAAGACGAATGGCTGCCCGCGATCGCCACCGGCGAACGCGTCGTCACCCTCGCCTACCTGGAGCCCACCACCCGCTACCGCCCCGAGACCGCGCGCGCCGGCGCCGAGCGCAAGGGCGACGGCTATGTACTCAACGGCAACAAGAGCCTGGCCTGGCACGGCGAAGCCGCCGACGCCTTCCTGCTCACCGCGCGCATCGCCGGCAGCAACGAACTGGCGCTGTTCCTGGTCCCGCGCGACGCCACCGGACTCACGGTGCGCGGCTACCCCACCATGGACGGCCTGCGCGCCGCCGACCTTGCCTTGCAGAACGTCGCGGTAGACGCCACCGCGCTGGTAGGAGACGCGGCCGACGGCCTGGCCGCCCTGCTCCACGGCATCGACCACGGCATTGCCGCGCTCTGCGCGGAAGCCGCCGGCGCGATGGAAAAACTGATCGAAATCACCGGCGAATACCTGCGCACGCGGCAGCAGTTCGGCAAACCGCTGGCGGCGTTCCAGGCCCTGCAGCACCGGATGGCCGACATGCTGGTACAGAAAGAACTGGCGCTGTCGATGGCGTATGTGGCAGCGCAAGCGCTGGACGAAAGCGACCCCGCGCAACGGCGGCGAATGCTGAGCGCCGCGAAGGTAACTGTGGCCAAGGCCGGGAGAATTGTCGGCCAGCAAGCGGTGCAGCTACACGGCGGCATGGGGATGACGGATGAGCTGGAGGTAGGGGATTACTTCAAGCGATTGACGATGATCGATCCGCTGCTGGGAGACAGTGATTACCACGTGCAGCGATATGGAGAAGTAATGACAGCATGAGGAATTGAACTGGATTTCATTAAAAAAATCCAGTTCAACTGCCCAGAAAAAAATGCAGGCCAAACGGCGCAACGATTATCCGTCCGGCCCTGCGGCAATCACGTCTCCGGCAGAAAAACGCATCAAAGCCTCGCAAGCCCCCCTCATCCCCGCAACGGGAAACAGGACCCAACGGGCGCGAATAAAGGCGAGGAAGCCAGGTCACAAGTCGGTGTAGCCGTGTGGAGCGCCCCCAAGGGCGGGCCACACCCCAACGCGATGCGAAGCGAGCCGTCAAGGTGTCCAGGCCGTATGGGGCGCCTCGTCGGCAGGCAAAAAGAGCGGAAAAGAGGGACCCATGTTTGAGTATCGCCTTAAGGCGATGCGAGTTTGGGTCCCGGCTGCACCCAGTTCAGATCCGGATTCCCGATATCCAGCATATCGAGCGCAGTCTTCCCCGGACTAGCCCCGACCCCGGCCAGCTCCCCCAGCAAAATCGCATACTTCCGGTTAGCCAGGATCACCACGGTAACGTCGAGCTTCTCGCGCGCCATGGTCCACAGCGATTGCAGCGTATACATGCCGGAACCGTCAGCCTGCAACGCAACCACCCGGCGTCCGGGCGCCGCCACCGCGGCACCGGTGGCCAACGGCAGGCCATCGCCGATCGCACCGCCGGTGAGCTGCAACCAGTCATGGGGCGCGGCATGCACGGTGCCCGGATAGAAAGCACGCCCAAAGCTGACGCTCTCTTCCACCACGATGGCTTGCTCGGGCAACAACGCAGTCAATGTCTGCGCCACGGCTTCGGAAGTCACCGCGCCCTTGGCGATCTCGTGCGAGGACACGGAGGCCGGCAGCGAAACCGCCGGCGCACCCAGTTCGTCGGCAAGGCGCGCGAGCGCTTCCGCCAGGTCTTGTTCCGGACGCGCCAGCACATGGATTTCCGCATCTTCCGGGTAGGGCCGCGGCGACTTGCCCGGGTAAGCGAAGAAGGTAACCGGCGGCGGCGCGCCTACCAGGATCACATTGCGGATGCCGGCCAGCTTGGCGAGCGATGCGTCGCCGGAGTACGGCACCCGGTCCACATTGAAGCGGCCGCGGCCGCGCGTCACGCGCGCGTTGGACATCGGCGTGATCAGGCGGGCGTCGGTGGCGGCGGCAATGCGGTGCGCGTCGGCCAGCGCGGCTTCGCGCAGCGCGGTGCCGGCCAGCACGATCAGCGTGGGCTGGCCCGAGCGCAACACGCGCGCGGCTTGCCCGATGGCATCCGGGGAGACCTTGGGCAGGGGAATCGGCGCCAGCGGCGCGGCCACCTTGCCGCCGGCATCCCAGCAGACGTCGGACGGCAGGATCAGGCTGGCCACCCCGCCCGGCGCGGCGCATGCGGCCTGTACCGCAGTGGCGGCATCCGCACCTACCGAAGCGGCATGCGTGGCAGTACGGGTCCAGACCGAGACGGGACGCGCCCAGCCTTCGGTGTCGGCGGTCAGCGGCGCGTCGAGCGGGCGATGGTAGGTGGCCTGGTCGCCAACGATATTGATCACCGGCGTCTGCGCGCGGCGCGCGTTGTGCAGGTTGGCCAGGCCATTGGCCAGGCCCGGGCCGCAATGCAGCAGCGTGGCGGCCGGCTTGTCCGCCATGCGGGCGTAGCCGTCGGCCGCGCCCGTCACCACGCCTTCGAACAGGCCCAGCACACAACGCATGCCGGGAATCCGGTCGAGCGCGGCGACGAAATGCATCTCGCTGGTGCCTGGATTGGCAAAGCAGGTGTCCACGCCGCAGGCCAGCAGCGTCCTGACCAGGCTCTCGGCGCCGTTCATCTCGCCCTGCCCGTTGTCTGCCTGGCGGGCATGGTTCCCTTGGTTGCGGTCGGTAGTCTGCATCTTGTTGATTTCCAGTTGGCAGGTAATTGAGTTGGCATCAGCATTGCGCGCCCGGCGCAAGCAGGTCGAAATCCAGGCACACGAACTCGCTCGGGAATTCGATGCGCGCGTAGTAGACGATCACGCTGTCGACGCAGGCGTAGCGCCGCAGCTCGGCCACCGGCGCGCCAACCGGCAAGGCCAGCCGGGCGGCCGATTCCGCGCCCGCCGCGATGATTGACAGGCGCTGCCTGGCGGCTGTGACCTTCAGTTGCGGGAAGCGGTCGAGCACCGGCACCGATGGGCCGTGGCGGAAGGCTTCGGGGTTACGCGCGAACACGCTGGCTTCGATGAAAACCTCGCCCAGCGCAAAGGGGCGCTGCTCGATCCGGTGCAGCCGGCGCAGGAAGTGATAGCCCGGCGCACGCGCCGCGCGGCAGGGCATGCCGAGGTCTTCCGGCAACGGCACGGTGCCGACGGATTCCGACAGCGCTTCGGTATCGAGCTGCTCGCCAACCGCAACCACCTGGTCCCAGCTGACTGGCAGCTTCAGCGCGCGGCGCTCACGGCAGCTTGCCTTGACGAAGGTGCCACGCCCGCGCTCGCGGGTCAGAAGGCCTTCCTCGTCCAGCAGCGAGAGTGCGTGGTGCATGGTCATGCGCGCCACGCCAAACTCGCGGCAGAGTTGTTCAAGCGACGGAATGCGCGCGCCCTGGCGCCATTCGCCGCTTTCGATATGGCGGCGGAAGATAGTGGCAAGCTGCAGGTAGACCGGCTGACGGCTGCGGGAAAGGAGATCGCTGTTGACAGGCAAGGCGGTGAAAGCTGGGTTCGGCATCTGCGGTGACGGCGGGCATGGCGCCAGCGCGCCGCCGCTATATGGAAGCGACCTACTTTAATAAGGTCTATAAACCTAGACTACTGGGGTTTACTGCAAGACGGACGAAAAAAAAGCGCGGGACGAAATCCCGCGCTGCCTGCATTTTTCTGGTTTGCATCCCCGGCGGGCCTGTCGCCCCCCTCTTTTACGCCGCGAGCGCCTCGGGGCCTGCCGGCGCAATGACTTGCGTCAGGACCGGCGCCGGCGTCATGGCCGGTACCGCGCCGGGCGCCGCGAGCCAGTCGCGCACCGTCGCCTGGATGGACTCGACCTGTGCCAGCTTGCGCCTGTAGGCCGAGCGCTTCTTGGACGGCAGCTCCATCACATCGCGGCGCGGCTGGCTGACCGGCATCGCGACATTGCCGCAGGCCAGCGGCTCGCCGCCCGACTCCATCCAGAACCCTTCGTAGTCGCAGAGGATCTCGCGTGGGGTATGGCGCTGGCGCCCCACATGGTTGTTCCTGCAAACGCCCACGATGCGTTGCACGTCCAGCGCGGCGGCAAAGGCGAGCAGTGCCTCCATCACCACATCCTTGGGACGCAGGCCTTCGCAGGCCTTGGTCGCTTCGCGGATCAGGTCGCGGCTGTTTTCGCCCATGGGCCCTTGCAGCCCGCCCACGAAGATCTCCGGCCCGGTCTTGCCTTGCACCAGATAGAAACTAAGCTGGCTCAGGCAGACGCCAGTGGCCGTATCGCGCCAGTAGAAAGCCAGTTCGCCTTCCTTGGGATTGGGCCCGGAGTCGGCCAGGTGCAGTGCGTACCGCCCTTCGCCCACCGGGCATTCGAGGCCGCCGCCCAGGTAGATCCGCTCGTTAAGCGCCAATGGCACCAGCGTATTCAAAATCCGGTAGTGCTCCAGCACGATACGCATGCGCTCGCGGAAACGCAGCCCATATGCGCCGAGCGGACGATATGGACGCTCCAGCAGTGCGGGCCTGGCGAGGGCGACGCGCTGCATCAGCGCGCAGGAACTCACCGCTTGTAGCCAGCTGCGTACCGCCTTATGGCGGAATGCCGAGCTTCCAATCAGCTTGATACGCCTGAGCCACCACTTTCTGCCGCCCGGCGGGTGGCAGAAAGCCGACAGCGCAGCGAGAGCCCCCAGATAACGAAAATAGAAAAAAGGTCCGAGATCCAGAAAGAATCCCTTGGCACTAAGCCCCGATAGCCATTGAAGGCTCGAGATTGGTCCTTGCACGACTTGACGCTCTCCTGTTACCCAATGCAGCAAAGCCGGTGCCCGGTCTTGTGGTGCGCTGCCCTTGCGATCGACACGTCCGCGCTTGCCAGGCGGCAAGCTGCGGCCCTGCCGGGCCCGGATCACGAGGCATGGCCGGCGGCCTGGCAGAGCCTCCGGGTAAACGTATCGCCTCGTAATACTTCGTAACGAATAGTAATACTTCCGGTTGACATGAACACAAGTCATTACCGGCAGAGAGCAAAAAAAACCAGCCGACGCCGGCCGGCCATGCCCTGGGGAATGGCATAGGTCGGGCGTTCGGCGCACCGGCCGGCGTTCCGCGGCGAATTACGAGCGAGCGGCTACGGACAGGCCGACGCGCGGCCGGCCCCCGTGGGCAAAGGCCCGAATCCCGGCTTGCCCGGCGATCCGGGTTAACCAGATGTCGAAGGGCGGAATCATGTCTCAGAGGGCACAAGCTTGCTGGCGGCGCTCACGGCAGGTAGCCCAGCACCCGCCACCAGAAATAGTCCAGCGGCAACAGCACCAGCAAGGTCAGCGCGGCCAGTGCCAGGCACAGCCGGGTGCCCTCGCGCAGCCCTACCCCGCCGAGCTGCATCGCAATCACGATGGGCGGCGACTGGTAGGGGAAAAACACCGTCGAAAACACCGGTACCTGCAGCATCAGCACTGCTTCGAGCGACAAACCCGTGGCCTGCGCCAGTTGCCTGGCCAGCGGCGTCAGCACCGCCGGCAAGCCGGGCAGCGTCGTCATCAGGCCCAGGCTCGCCCCGACCGCGCCCAGCGCGGCCACGTTGGCAGCGGTATGTCCCGGCGAGAGCGGCAGCCAGCGCAGCAGCGCCGCGCTGATGGCCGTCCCCAGCCCGGTCGACTCCACCACGGCGCCCAGGCCAAGGAAGCCTGCTACATAGATGAGGGGCGTGAGATGCACCTGCTCGGCCAGCATGCGCGAGGACACCAGGCCCACGCCAGGCAGCAGGCAGACGATGCATGCAGCCAGCGAGATCCAGGCAGGCGAGATGCCGTGCAGGGTATCCGTGGCAAACCCCGCCACGGCCAGCGCCAGGATCGCCGCCAGCAGCTTTTCCTGGCGGCTCGGCGCGCCCGCTTCCTGGTGGGGCAGTGCCGCGATCGGCCCGTGCTCCGGAAACATCCGGCATACCAGCCAGACCAGCATGAAGGTCTTCAGCACGCCAAGGATGGGAAAATGCAGCAACAGGTAGCTGCCGTAGCTTAGGTTGACGCCATACAGCGAACTCGCCGCGCCGAGCAGCACGCTATTCGGGATATTGGCCGGCAGGATGGTGGTGGGCGGCATATAGCTGGCCGCCGCCACGGTCAGCACCATGCCGATGCGGCCGTTGGAGCCCGGCGCGAAGCCGAGCCGGTCAGCCAGCGCCAGCACGATCGGCATCAGAAGCAGGACACGCCCGGTGGTCGATGGCATCAGGAATGCCAGCCCCACCGCGCTCAGCGCCACGGTGCCGATCACCTGCCGGTAGCTGCCCACCCGGCCGCGGAAAATAATAGCCGCCAGCCGCTGCGCCAGCCCGGTCTGGCGCAAGGCCACCCCGGTTACGGCGCCGCCGAACATCAGCCACCACGCGGTGGAGGCGAAGCCCGAGAACACGACGGAAGCCGGCGCCACATGCAGCAGGATGGCGCACAGGAAGAACAGCAGGGTGGTGGCCGGCTCCGGCAACACGCCAAGCGCCCAGCAGCACACCGTCGACAGCACCAGCGCGGCCGCCAGCACGAGCGCGTCGGGTGCGCCGGTGGCGCGTCCCGCCAGCCACACCGCCGCCACGCACAGGGCAATGACCGTGGCGGCGCGCACGCTGTCCGATAGCTTGCCGGCCGGCGCGGTACCGGCGCCCGCCTTTGGCGCGGAAGCCGCCTGCCCGGCGAGACTGGCGGGAAGAGTGGCGGGGGGCGACAAGCCAGGCCGGCTGCTATTGCTCATGCTAAGGAACTCCGTGGTGCCGATGCGATGAGCGTCATCGTAGGGCGGCACGAAGTGGCTGAGTTACACTTCTCGGGCAATTTCTTACGAATTTCAGCCACCGCCGCGAAGCGCGGCCAATGCGGACATCGGCGGCGACAAGGAGCAACACCGGATGCCACGCACCACCTACCAGCCTGTCCCGCTGACAGAGCCCACCGCCGGGCAGCCGGTCATCGTGCACCTGCGCCTGCCACCACCCAACGCGATCATTCGCCGCCACCGGCATTCGTGGGGGCAGGTCTCCTGTCCCCTGCGCGGCAGCATGCGCGTGACCGCGGCGGGGACCACCTGGGTGGTGCCGACCATGCGCGCGGTATGGATACCGCCGGACGTGGAACATGAAGTGGTCACGCTGGGCGAGGCCGCGCTCCACGCCTGCTATGTGCTGCCGGCGGCGTCGCCGCTGTCGCTCGCCACGTGCTCAGTCCTGGAAGTGTCGCCACTGATGCGCCACCTGATGATGGCCCTGACCGAAGCCGCCAGCCTGTCCGAGCGGCGGCGCCATCTGAGCGCCGCCCTGCTGATCGAGGAACTGCGTGCCGCCCCCACCCTCTGGCCGGGGCTCGCGCTGCCGACCGACCGCCGCCTCAAGGCACTGTGCGACGCCCTGATGGAGCAGCCCGGTTCGGCATTGAGCCTGGCGCAATGGGCAGAACTGACGGGCGCCAGCGAACGTACCCTGGCGCGCCTGTTCCGCACCGAGCTGCGCACCAGCTTTGCCGCGTGGCGCCAGCAGCTGCGGCTTGCGCACGCCGTCGACCTGATGAGCCGGGGCAAGCCGCTGGCGCATGTGGCATCCGAGACCGGCTATGCCAATGCCGGTGCGTTCTCCACCATGTTCCGGCGCGCGCTGGGCAAGGCGCCCCGGGACTTCATGGCGCGCAGGTCCGGCGAGTAGCACGCGGCGAAGCCACCCTGAGCACCTCGCTGGCTGCCCGGCCGCTCAGGAACCGCCCCGCTCCTCCCCCGCATCCGGGGCTGGCACCGTGGCATCGTGCGCGGCCAGCTTGAGCATGGCGTGCGCCGCCTTGCCCAGTGCATCACGCTCGCCGTCATCCAGCGCGGCGGCCAGGGCCTCCTCCAGCCACACGGTGCGGGCGTGCATATCGTTGGCCAGCACATCGCCGCCCTTGGGCGTCAGCGAGATCAGGATTTCCCTCCGGTCGGCTTCATTCCTCTCGCGCTGGATCCAGCCCGCCTGTTCCAGCTCGGCGATCAGCCGGGTGAGGGACTGGGGCGCAAGGCGCTCTTCAGCGGCCAGGCGCGACACGGGGACCGAGCCCGTCCGTTTCAGCGTACGCAGCAGGCTGATTGCCGCGAGGCTTGCCGATCCGTCCGGGCGCTCCGCGCGCAACCGGCGGCCGAGCGCCAGGACGCCGCGCACGATCAGGCCAACTTGCTGGTTTTTCTCCGTCAAGATGACGCAGCGCGTGGCCGGAACCATCCTCGGCGTGATCGGCGCGGCCCTGCTGCTGGGCCATCAGCTCCCTTCCCGGGTCGTCGCTTTCAACGCTGGATGGCTGGCGGGCATCCGGCCGTTGCTGCGGCTGCGCAACTACCTCGTCTATTCGGCCGCGATGACCCCGCTGATGGTCATGATCATGGGGGCAAGCCGGCCCGCCGATGGCGGAATGCTGACGGACCGCGTGGCGGCCACGGTGATCGGCGCCGGCATTGTGCTGCTGGTCGACCGGATGGCAGCCAAGGCAAGCGCACTTGTCACTTAGTTAGGCGCCATAATAATATGGCGCCACTATGAATACGCTCGAACAGAAATACCTGGCCCTGCTGGACGCAGCCAGACGACGCCAACTACCCGATCTGGACAGCATCCGGCTGTGCTTCCAGGCACTGTCGCTGGCGTCCGCGATCGACCGCGACTGCGCGGCGCTGCTGGCACCGCATGGGCTGTCCGAAGGCCGTTTCGTGCTGTTGTTCTTGCTGGACGCGGCCAAGGACGGACTGGCGCCCAACGTGCTCGCCGGGCAGGCTGGCGTGACTCGCGCCACCATCACCGGCCTGCTCGATGGGCTGGAGCGCGAGGCGCTGATCGAACGCCACGCCGACAGCATGGACAGGCGCGCGCTGACCATCCGGCTGACCCCCAGGGGCAAGCAAGTCGCCAGGAACGTGTTCGACGAACACGGCCGCTGGATCGCCAGCCTGTTTGGCGACTTGTCCGCACAGGAGCGCAAGCTGCTCGCCGGGCTGCTGAACAAGGTCTCCGCGGGCATTGCCAGCCGCAGCGCCATGCCGGGGGATCCTGCATGACGCAACCGACAACACGCAAGGGCGCCAGCCGGGCGGCGGACATTCCACCCGACATCCTGGCCGCGCTGGAGCGTGGCGAACTGCAAAGCGCCACGCTGGCCGAAGGCCTGGCGTTGAATCAGGCCACGCTGTTGCGAGCCGTGCTTCCAGAGCTCTCGCCACCCGCCATCCGGCAGGCCGAAGCCGCCTGCCAGCTTGGCATCCTCAAGCGCATGGCCAGCATCGGCACCGTTTTGTTCGAAGAGCTTGGCCCCGTGGGCATCGCACGCTGCCAGGCGCATCCATCGGACACCGTGCGCGGCTGGGCCTGCTTCATGGCCGGCATGCAGCCGGGACCGGACTTGAGCCAGCGGCTCGCGGCCATCCGGCCGCTGGCCGACGACCCGCATTTCGGCGTGCGCGAATGGGCCTGGATGGCCATGCGGCCGCATCTCGCCGCTGACCTCGATGCCAGCATCGCCCTGCTGGCCGCCTGGACCGCCGCACCGTCGGAAAGGCTGCGCCGTTTTGCCAGCGAAGCGTTGCGCCCGCGCGGCGTGTGGTGCGCGCACATCGCCGCGCTGAAGAAGAATCCGGCGCAAGCCCTGCCGCTCCTGGAACCGTTGAAGGCCGACACCTCGGCCTATGTACAGGACTCGGTGGCCAACTGGCTCAACGACGCTGCCAAGGATAGTCCAGACTGGGTCCGCGCACTGTGCCTGCACTGGCAGCAAGGCGAACCGGCGGCCGCCACCCGCCGCATTTGCAGCCGCGCGATGCGCAACCTGTAATGGCAGCAAGCGCCTGTCCCGCCATCTGATTGAACGCTCCGCGCCAACACCAGCCCGGCTGGCCATTGAACGCCTTCACCACGCGAGCGGCTTGCGGAGCGTCTCGCGGGCAGCATCGGCCGAGCGAAAGCCGATAAAAAAAACCCGCCACCAGGGTGACGGGTTTTTCGAGGCCGCGGGCGGCCGGAGCCGCCCGTCGATCAGGCCGGCATCGAATCCGAAAGCCGGTTATCGCTCCCGTTGCCGTTTTCTTCATCCGGCCAGGTGCGTCCCACCATCCACTCATACAGCGTGGGCAGCACGATCAGCGTCAGCATGGTGGCAGTGATCAGCCCGCCAATGATGACGATGGCGAGCGGGCGCTGGGTTTCCGAGCCGATGGCGCGCGAGATGGCCATCGGGAACAAGCCCAGCATGGCCAGCAACGCGGTCATCAGCACCGTGCGCAGGCGGTCCATCGAACCGGTCAGCACGGCCTGGCGCACCGGCATGCCTTCGTCGCGCAACTGGTTGAAGTAGGTCACCATCACCACGCCGTTGAGCACGGCCTGGCCGAACAGCGCGATAAAGCCGATCGCCGCCGACACCGACAGCGGAATGCCGGTGAGGAACAGTGCGAACACGCCGCCGATCAGCGCGAACGGGATGTTCGAGATGATCAGCGTGGCGCTCTTGAACGACTTGAAGGCGTTGAACAGCAGCAGGAAGATCACCAGCACCGACAGCGGCACCACGATCGACAGGCGCGCCATGGCGCGTTCCTGGTTTTCGAACTCGCCGGACCAGCTGATCTTGACGTCGTCGGCCTTGACGTTCTTGGCCACCAGCGCCTGCATGTCCTTCACCACGCTGCCCATGTCGCGGTCGTGGATGAAGATGCCGATGGAGGTGGTGCGCTGGCCGTTCTCGCGGCTGATGTTCATCGCGCCGGAAGCGGCACGGAAGTGCACCAGCTGCGACAGCGGCACCTGCGCGCCGTCGGCGGTCTGCATGAAGATATTCGGCAGGTTGGGCAGCTCGCGCTCGTTCGGCTTGAGGCGCACCGCCACGCTGAAGTGCTTCTCGCCTTCCCACAGCTCGGTGGCTGCCTTGCCGGCCAGCGCGGTTTCCATCAGGTCCTGCACGTCGGCCACGTTGATGCCGTAGCGCGCGGCCTGGGCGCGGTCGAAGTCCAGCACGTACTGCGGCAGCTCGCCGTCACGGTCGATAAAGGCGCGCATCACACCCTTGACCGACTGCACATTGGCGAGGATCTGGTCGGCCACGCGCTTGTTCTGCTGCAGGCTGTCGCTCTGCACCTTGATCACGATCTGGCCCTTGATCTGGGAGATGCTCTCAAGAATGTTGTCGCGCACCGGCTGCGAGAAATTGGGCTCGATGCCGGGCAGCT
The DNA here is from genome assembly GCF_056396665.1 of Cupriavidus sp. 05T313. Taxonomy (NCBI): domain Bacteria; kingdom Pseudomonadati; phylum Pseudomonadota; class Betaproteobacteria; order Burkholderiales; family Burkholderiaceae; genus Cupriavidus; species Cupriavidus sp. 05T313. The sequence goes on from NZ_JBFTLX010000068.1 coordinate 11,493, forward strand.
GGCGCAGATTGTGGTTGATCTCGTTGATGATCTTGCGCTTGTCRTAGCCCGCGCGCCATTGCTTGTCGTTCTTCAGGTCGACCAGGATTTCAACGGTGTTGATCAGCTTSGGATCSGTGCCRTCGTCSGGGCGGCCCACCTTGGAGATGGTGGTATTCACCTCGGGCGTCTGGCGAATGACGCCGCGCAACCGCTTGGCCTGTTCGCGCGCTTCGTTGGTCGAAACCGAAGCCGGCAGGTCGAAGCTGACCCACATCGAGCCTTCGTCCAACTCGGGCAGGAACTCGCTGCCGAGGAACTTGCCCACGCCGACGGTAGCCACCAGCAAACCCAGGGCAACGCCCACCACGGTGCGCTTGTGGTCCAGCGCCCAGGCCAGCATCGGCTCGTAGAGACGCTTGCTGTGGCGCACCATGAAGTTGTCTTCGTGGGCGATGTTCTTCGTGAGCAGCAGGTGGCACAGCAGCGGCACCAGCGTCAGCGAGATGATCAGCGAGCCGACCAGCGCCCCCGTGACGGTGTAGGCCATGGGCGCGAAAATCTTGCCCTCGTGGCGCTGCAGGGTAAAGATCGGGATGTGCGCGGCGATGATGATGATCATCGAGAACACTGTCGGGCGGCCCACTTCGGTGGTGGCTTGCAGGATCGCGTGCAGGCGCGCGCGGCTGTCCTTGATCTGCGCTTCCTTCAACTCGCCCAGCCGCTTGAAGATGTTCTCCACCACGATCACCGCGCCGTCGACGATGATACCGAAGTCCATCGCGCCGAGCGAAAGCAGGTTGGCCGGGATGCCCACCCAGGTCAGGCCGATGAAGGTGGACAGCATCGCCAGCGGGATCACGATTGCCACGATGGCCGCGGCGCGCACATTGGCCAGGAACAGGTACAGCACCGCCATCACCAGCAGCGCGCCTTCGACCAGGTTGCCGAACACGGTGTGCAAGGTCTTGTCGATCAGCGTGGAGCGGTCGTAGTAGGGCACGATCTTCACGCCCTTGGGCAGGATCGTGCTGTCGAGCAGGTCRATCTTCTTTTTGAGCGCTTCCAGCACCAGCGAGGGGTTCTCGCCCTTGCGCATCACCACGATGCCCGAGACGATGTCATCTTCGTCGTCCTGGCCCATCAGGCCCTGGGGCGGCGCGGAGCCGATGCGCACATCGGCGATGTCCTTGACCAGGATCGGCGTGCCGKTCACTTCCGACACCACCACGTTGGCAATATCGGCCGAGGTGTAGAAGCTGCCCAGCGAGCGCAGCAGGTACTGCTGTCGGCCGTGCGCGAYGGCGCCGCCGCCGGCGTTGGAGTTGGCGCGCTGCAGGGCGGTGAAGAGCTGCGACAGCGAGATCTTCGCGTCGCGCATCCTCGCCAGGTTGGGGTTCACCTCGTACTGCTTGATGGTGCCGCCAATGGTGACCAGATCCGCCACGCCGGGAACCTGGCGCAGATTTTTCTCCACCACCCAGTCCTGCAGCGTGCGCAGTTCCTGCGCGGTGTAGCCCTTGCCGGTCAGGCGGAAACGGAAGATTTCGCCGATGGCGGTGGACAGCGGCGCCAGGTCGGGCTGCACGCCGTCTGGCAGGTCGACCCCGCGCAGGCGCTCGATCACCTGCTGGCGGGCCACCACGTCGGTGGCCTTGTCGTTGAAGGTGACCATCAGGAAGGACAGGCCGAACTGGGTGTGCGAAAACACCCGCACGGAATTCGGCGTGCCGGCCAGCGCGGTTTCGATCGGGATCGTGACCTGGCGTTCGACTTCCTCGGCGGCACGGCCCGGGTACAGCGTGATGACGTTGACCTGGATGTCGGAGACATCCGGGAAGGCTTCGATCGGCAGGTTCTTGAAGGCCGCCAGGCCACCCCCGATGAAGATGGCAAGGCCGAGCCAGACGAACAGCTTCTGGTGCAGCGCGAAATGGACGATACGCGAAATCATGTGGCGGTCTTCCTCACTGCTTCGCGCTGGCGCTGCTGGCTTCGCTGGCGCGGGCCGCGTTGACCGCGGTGGCGTCGCGCAAGATGTCCTGCAGGTACAGGTTGCCTTCGATCACCACCATGTCGCCATCCTTGAGGCCTTCGACCACTTCGGTGATGCCGGGCAACGACACGCCCAGCTTGACGAGACGGCGCTCGAAATGGTTCTGCGCGGTGCGCACGAACACGTAGCTGCGGTTGTCGGCCAGGAACACGGCCTTCGACGGCACGCTGATGCCCTGGAACGAGGCAGCCTGCAGCTTGGCGGTGACGAACATCTCGGCCTTCAGGCGGCGGTCCKSGTTSGGCACKGWCAGYCGCACCTTGATGCTGCGCGCGGCGGGGTCGACGTAGTCGGCCACCTTGATCACCTTGCCGGCGAAGGTCTCGCCGGGGTAAGCGCTGGAGACGAGCTGCACGGTCACGCCGGGCTTGAACAGCGCCAGGTCGGACTCGGCGGCATCGACCTGCGCCCACAGCTCGCTGGGATCGGTCACCAGGAACAGCGGCGCGGTGGGCTGCTGGTCGGGACGCAGTTCCATGCCGACATTGATATTGCGCTCGACCAGCAGGCCATCGATGGGCGTGCGCAAGGCAAAGCGGTTGCTCGCGCCCTCGCCCTGCGCAGCGGCGCCGTACTGGCGCAGCGCGGCCTGGGTGCGCTGCAGGTCAGCGCTGGCACGGGCGGCGTCGGCCTGGGTCTGCTCCAGTTCCTTCTGCGCCACGATGCCGGCGTTGTACAACTCGCGCTGGCGCGCCAGCGCCTTGCCGGCGTAGGCGGAATCGGCGGCGGCCTTGCGGGCATCGGCCTGGGCGATGCCGAAGTCGGTCGAAGTCAGCGTGGCCAGCGACTGCCYGGCCTTCACATTGCTTCCCGGCTGCACCAGTACCTCGGTCACGCGGCCGGCAAACGGCGTCGTCACGCGCACGGTGCGGTCCTCGTTCCACACCAGGCGGCCGGGCAGGCTCAGCATGCGCTCGCCGCCGCTCTTGACGGCCTGGCCCGTAATGCCGGGCAGCGTCCTGACCGTGGCGGGGAATTCAATCGTATTGCCGCTGACCTTGGGCTCGTCGTTGGGGGGCGGGGCTTCCTGCTTGCCGCAGGCGGCCAGTGCCAGGGCAACCAGCGAAAACGCGGCCAGCCGCGCGGCAACGCCGTGGCGGGCCGTGGCACGGGCGGGGGACATCGAGGCAGGCGTAGCGGTCATCGAGGCGGACATCGAAGCGGACATCGGAACAGACACGGAATTAAGGACGCGGCACATCGGTACGAACCTGGGAATTGGGTGAGGACTGCAGGGCGGCGCGATAAGCCGCCAGGGATTTGGCGAATTCGCCTTGGGCGGTGACGGCATCCAGGCGCGTCTGGCGCAGCGCCCGGCGCGAATCGAGCAGGTCGAGCACGCTGCTGGCGCCCTTGGAGTAAGCGAACTCGGCACTGCCGGCAACGCTTTCCGCGGTCGGGACCACGCCTTCCATCATCTGCTTGAGCGACAGGCGCGCGGCTTCGAGCTGGTTTCGCGAGCGCTCCAGTTCGTTCTGCGCTTCGAGCAGCACGCGGTTGCGATCGTCCAGCGCGGCGTAGTAATCCACCTCCGCGCGGCGGGCTTCACCGCCAAAGCTGTGGCGCACGTAGAGCGGGATCGACACGAACACGCCGAAGCTGTTACCGCTGCCGGTCTGGTTGGAGGGCGAGGTGGGGTAGTGCTCAGCCTGCGCGCCAACGGTAACGTCGGGCACGCGGCCGGCGCGGGCCAGATCGCGCGCGCTGGCGGCGGCGGCCAGGCGGGCCTCGGCCGCGGTCACGTCGGGGCGGCGCTGCACGGTATCGGCATCGGGTTCCGGCACCGGCACATCGAGGGCAGGCCAATCGGCCACCAGGCGGTTGCTGGCCAGCGTGCCGGGCACGCCGATCGCCTGCGCCAGCGCAGCCTTGTCGCTCGCATGGTCGGCCATGGCGCTGCGCATGTCGGTCTGGGCGCGCATCACATCAAGCTGCAGCTTGCTGACATCCGCGCGCGAGACGTCGCCCGCCTTCAGCCGCGACTCATTGGCTTGCTGGGTGCGGCCATAGAGGGCCAGGGTCTCGGTGAGTACGGCGACGCGTTCCTGGCTCACCAGCGCTTCATAGAATGCCTGCTCGACAGCGCTGGTTTGCTGGGTGATCACGGCCTGCAGCACTTCGCCGGCAGCGCGGTTGTTGGCGCGCGCGGTATCCGCGCGCAATCCGCCCTTGTTGGCCGTCTCGATGGTCTGGTCCACGCGCAGGGTCGAATCGACCGTCTTGCTGCGCGGGCTGCCCGCGCCGACGCCGAGGTGGGGGTTGATATTGGCCACACCCAGGCTGAGCACCGGGTTCGGCCGCTGCGAGGCAATCTGGATATCGGCCTGGCTGGCCTCCTCGCCGCGCCGCGCCGCGATGATGTCGCGGTTGCAGCGCATCGCATCCAGGCGCACCTGGGCAATGGTCAGCGCTGCCTTGGACGGCGGCGCAACGCAGGGGCCATCCATTGGCAGGGGCGCACTTTGCGGCACATCYGAGCCGGCCATGGCAGYGCCCGCTGCGGCACTGAAGAGGCTGATCAGCAGGAAACGAGGAATGGAAAAAGACACGATCAATCTGGCTCGGTTCGACTTTAGTGTGCGGTAAACGACCATGCCCGCCGATCGGTGCACCGAGATAGCGAATATTCAYGTATCTCCGTGGAACCGGCCGCGTTCTTGCCGGTATCCGGCGGTGGCAAAAGATCTTCCGAGCGCATTCAAACTGAACTGCATTACAAACGGCTTTCACGGAAGCAAATAAAACTGACGAAAGCACCGGAACATGGCAATTTCGAGGGAAAACCCTGACAAAGCCGTCGTATAGAGCACAAATCCAGCCACACCGCCGACGCTCGCCAAACCCACGTATCATTGCGCGCTTTCCGCTGCTCTTTTCCCTGTTCCGGCGGCCCGGCGGACGTTATCACGCCCCCATGCAGTGCACGCTCTTTGCGCCCCCCCAGCTTTCCATCCTCATGCCTGACCATTCCCTGCTGTCTTCCGCACTGATCTTTGGCCTCGGTGGCTTGCTGGGCGCCGTCGGCGGGCTATTCGGCATCGGCGGCGGCCTGATCGCCATTCCTGCGCTGGGGCTGCTCTACGGCATGGACCAGCAACTGGCGCAGGGCACCGCGCTGGTCATGATCGCGCCCAATGTGGTGATYGGCTTCTGGCAATACCGCCGGCGCGCGGACATCGCCCTGCGCACGGCGGCCGTACTCGGGCTGTCGGCGGTCGTGGCCACTTATGCCTCCGCGCGCCTCGCCACCGCCATCGATGCCGTGCTGCTGCGCCGCATCTTTGCCTGCTTCATGATCGGGCTGGCGCTTTATTTCCTGTGGCGCCTGCTGCCGGGGCGCGCTGCCACGGTGCAGCAAAGCCGCCTGTCACCGCGCTGGATTCCGGCGCTCGGCGCGGTGGGCGGCGCATTTTCCGGGTTCTTCAGTGTCGGCGGCGGCGTGGTGGYCGCACCTGCCCTGGTGGGACTGTTCGGCTACCGGCAGGCGGCGGCGCAAGGCCTTGCGCTGGCGCTGGTCACGCCCGGCGCGGTGGTGGCACTGGCCACCTACGCCCACGCCGGCCATGTCGACTGGGCCAGCGGCATGCCGCTCTCCCTCGGCGGCATGCTGACCATCTCGTGGGGCGTGGCGCTGGCCCACCGCATGCCGGAACGGCGGCTGCGCGCGCTGTTCGCCGTGTGCCTGATCGCCACCGCCGCAATCATGCTGGCGCGCGGCTGACAGCCGCCCGGTCAAGCGCCCGTCTAGCCTTGCAACCCCTTGCGCCGGTGCCACTCCGCCAGCGACTCGGCAGGCCAGGTACCGCAATGCACATGGCCCCTCCCCTTGGGCACATCAACCCAGGGCGCGGCATAGTCCAGCGCGGCTTCCACCACCTCCGGCGGCCTGGGCAGCGGCGTGTCGATCGCCGACGCGTGCGGATGCACAAGTTCCGGCCAGCGCGGATCCCACAGCCATAGTGCGCTGCCGCATTTCAGGCAAAAATGCCGCCCCGCCTGCGAGCGCCGCGCACGCTGGCCCGGCTCGCGTATCACGGCGTGATAGATACCGATATGCTTCTTGCCGCGAACCTTCAGGGTGCTCGCGTCGCCGCCCAGATTGATGGCATAGCCGCCGCTGCCAGCCGTCTTGCGGCAGATCGAACAGTGACAGTGCATGAAGGGATAGGGCGAGTCCGACTCCAGGCTGAAGCTGACCGCGCCGCAATGACAGGAACCTTCGAGATGCATGAGATCTCCCGTGAGTTCGGGGAGCATTCATTCTAGGCGGCAGGCGCCGGTCCGGAAGCGATGCGCAGGGCGGCTGGCTGGACAAGGCCGTCCCGATATGGCATAAGAGATGTTGCTGCCTGTAAACACACAGCGCTCCTGGCAGAATTTCCTACCCTTCATCCGAGACCACATGCTCCTCGTCCCGCACCTCAACGCAATCCGCCGGCATGCCATGCATGCCGCGGCCCTGCGTGCGTGCTCGGCACGGGGCGGCGTGCGCTCGTGCCGCGCCACAACGGCCGCGGCCTACTTCCATGGTTTCGYCGCCGTGCTTCTCTTGGCCGTGCGGGGAAACCAGGACTCACCAGCCCGGTCCTGACTTTCCCCGCACGGCACTTTGCCTGAGGGCGCCATCGTGCCCCTTGTCCAACGTGCAACCTGGGAGAAAGCCAATGTCTTCGTCTTCGATCTATCACAAGACCCTTTGTGCGATAGGCACCGTCGTCGCCGTCTACCTTCTCATCAATCTCTGATTGAGCACGGGGCACCGGCAAAGCCGTTGCCCCGTCATGGCCTTGCACGCCATTCCACTGCCGCGGCACGTCCGCGGCATTCATCACGCACGCCCATATCGCCATGGAGCTCACGAAGAATTTTGTCAAAGCCAAGCGCCCCTGCGCCGATGGCTACCGCTGGTTCGTCCGTAACCGCCAGGACGGCAGCGACTACCAGCGCCTGCTCGACGCCCTCGTCGAAGCCGGCCGCGTCGACGACGCCTGCTGGCTGCTGACGCAGTTCGGCCCCACCGATGCCGTACTGGCCGTGGATGCCATCGACGCAGAGGCCGTGGTCTTTGCCGGCTCGCTGCTGGTGCGCGGCGGCATCGACGTGGAGACCACGGTCAGGGCAGGCGGTGCCATCCAGGCCGGCGGCGGCATCCGCGCGGGCCGCGCCATCGTGGCCGGCGCGGACATCGTGGCCGCGGGTGGCATCCATTGCGGCGGCGTGCTGGAAACCGCCGGCGATATCAAGGCCGCATGGGGCATCGACGTGCTCGACGCCATCACTGGCGGCGGCAACCTGAAGGCGGGCTGGGATGTGCTTTGCGGCGGCAAGATCTCGCTGTCCGGCTGCGCGCTGGTTGGCCACGACCTGATTGCGCAGGCCGCCATCCATTGCGGCAAGAGCATTCGCGCCGGCGGCACGCTCGATGCGCGCCACACCATTCGCGCCGGCCACGGCATCGAGTGCGGCGCCTCGATCCGCTCCGGGATGCATCTCGAAGCGGGCTGGGGCATCAAGGCGCAAGAGGCCATCCTCGCCGAATGCGCCATCAAGGCCGGCGAGGGCCTGCAGGCGCGGGACGAAATCCGCGCGGGCGCGGGCTATGGCGTGTACGCCGGACTGGATGTGAGGGTCGATGCCTGGCCGGCGAGCGCGAAGGTGCTTGCCGCGGCGAAGCCCGAGGGTCTGGTGAGCGGCTGGTGGGAGGAACCCGCCATGCGCTGAGATGCCGCCGCGCGCGCACGGCCCTGCGTGACGCGGCGTCCCGCCTGAATCCCTTCCTTGATCCTTTCTCCGGAGGTAAAGCGATGTTCTACAAAGTCTTGCTGATCCTGGTCTTCTTCATGGTCGTGGTGTTTGCCCTGGCACGGGGCTTCCAGCACATGCCCGTTTAGCGCCTGCGCTACCTGGACCGATGATGAACCCCCATGCACCCCGCCCGGGGCGCATGGCAGCGAGGAGATTGCCATGGCCATCATGGCCCCAGTCATGACCTTCCCGTGGCTCGCGCGCAAGCTGGAACTGCGCATCGATGTCAGCCACCGTCCCGCCGAGCTCAACCAGGAGTTCGGCTCCATCTACGGCCGCCTCCACCGGCCGGGCGACCGCCTGCACGATATCCCGGAGGTCGCCACGGACTCGCCCGGACTCGTGATCCGCTATCGCGAGGCCGACGGCGAGTACTACGTCTATGTGGAAGACGTCGCACGCAAGCGGCTGGCCGGCTACACCGTCTTCAACCGGCTGATCGAGGTAGGCCGGAGCGCCGATCCCCACCTGCGCGCACCGCACTCCAAATACGAGACGGCCTACCAGCGGCGCGGGCTGGCCACCGCAATCTACCGGTGGGGACTCGATGCGGGCCTCTGCCTGATGAGCGGCGCGCGGCAGTCGCCCGGCGCCAACGCGCTGTGGCACGCGCTGTCCCGGCACTATGAGCTGGGCTATGTGGATTTGCGCTGCAAGACCCTGACCTATCTCGGGCGCACGGTCAGCAGCCAGGTTCACGACGACCTGCACACGCGCATGATCCTGCTGGGCAAGGGCTGGAGCGTCGAGCGGCTGTCCGCGGCCACCGGCATGCTGTAGCGCAAGGTGTGCGGCTTCGTGAAAACCGGCTGCCGGAAGTGGATCGCCCCGCCAAGTTGTTTCTTGCCGAAACATATCGGTCGGGCGAATCGCTGATTTTTACCAAGTCGCATCTCAAGTTACAGATATGTTGCAACTTAGGCATTCCGTGCCTCTCCAGATTTCCGTGGTTGCGTCGTAATCTTCAAACGTGCCAACCAGGCGCTGCAACCAAAGGAAATCATGTCAGAACGCCTCATCATGCTCGACGTCCCCGGTGTCCTCTATTCGAGCCGCTCCGAGGCTCGGCTGGGCGGAATCCCCGATACGGGTACCCTGCGCGACGTCCGCTTCTTCGATCCCGTCGCCCTCGGTTTTGTGCGGCGGCTGTTCGGCCTGGCCGGTGCCCGCGTGGTGATCTCCGAGGCATGGCGCCGCGGCGTTCCCGCCGCCATCCTGCAGCAACTGGATCTCCAGGTCGAGGGCATGACGCCCGATGTGCCCGGCGGCCACGCCGCGCGCATCGCGGCTTACTTTGCGCACCGCCCGGCACCGCCGGCCTTCGCCATCCTGACCTGCGACACCGCATCGATGCAAGGCGAGCAATACGCGCACCTGCGTCCCCACGCGGTAGCGGTGAACCCCGCCGAGGGACTGACGCCCGCCAACTTCAGGCAGGCGCTCGATATCCTCGGTGTGGCGTGCCCGTCCACCCTCTGCCTCGACACACAGCCCGACGCTGGCCTGGAAGCCCGGCTGCAACGGCTGCGCCGCCTGGCCCGCGAAGCGCCCGCGCGTTTCGAGGTGGGCACCGTCGCCGCACCGCTGTTCCAGGCCGTGCCCGAGCTGGTCTTGCCAACGCAACGCCCGGAGACGATGCTGGCGCAYGCCTGATACGCTGCCCCGCTTCGCAAAGCCGGCCCCGGCCCGCTGCGCGCCTTCAGGCGCGTTTGCGGCCGGGGCCGGTTTCGTTACCGGGCGCGCGCTTGTTCGCCGGCTTGTTCGCTGAACACCAGCACCAGCCCGAGCACGATCGCCACCATGCCCCCCATGCTCAACGCGGCAAGGCGATTACCCAGGAACAGGTAATCCATCAGCGCGGTCACGGCCGGCACCAGGTAGAACAGGCTGGTGACGTTGACCAGGCTGCCCGCCTGGATCAGCTTGTAGAGCAGCAGCGTGGCGCCTACCGAAATCACCAGCGCCAGCCACGCGAGCGACAACACAAAGCCGGCCGCCGGCATCACGTCCATCGGCTGGAACGGCACGAACAACAGGCACAGCGCCAACCCCGCGCAGTACTGCAAGGGCAGCACGTCGAGCGGCGCCTGCCGGATGGTCTTCTGCAGGATGGCGCCGATCGTCATGCAGGCCAGTGCCGCCAGCGCGAAGCCCATGCCCGGCGCCGAAAAACGCGCCATGCCGATGCCCTGCCAGACCACCAGCACCAGTCCGCCCAGCGCCACGGCAAGGCCGGCCAGGCGGCGCGCTGAAAAGCGCCGCTCCACCAGCAGCAGGGTCAGGATCGGCTGCACGCCCAGCACCGTTGCCAGCACGCCAGGCGTAATGCCGCGCGCCAGCGCCAGCAGGTAGCAGATCGAGTACGCACCGGTCAGCAGCAGCCCCGCCGCTATCACTTGCAGCCGCGTGCCCGCCGCGGGCAACCAGCGGCGGCGCCATGCCGCGAGTACCAGAAGAACGGCCAGCGCGAGCGCGAAGCGCGCGACCAGCAGGGCAAAAGCGGAAGCATATTCAAGCCCCAGGCGCGCGAAGATCGCGCCGCTGCTCCATAACAGCACGAAGAGCGTGGTCGAGCCATACGCGCTCAGGGCGGTTTTGTTCAAAGCCATGAAATTCACCTGTCACGGGAAATCGATCGGCTCCGGCGCGCCCCGGCGTCACGCAGGCGCGAATTGCGCCCTGGCGCCAGTCAGGGAAAAGGCCGGAGCAGGATAAGACCGGAAAAAGCCGGAAAAGACAGGGCTGCGGATCAGCCCAGCACGGCAACGGGCGGCGGCGCAAGGCCAGCCCCCGCGCGCGGCGGCGAGGTGACAGGAGGAGCGAAAGCGGCGGCACACGGCCGGACCGCACCCGGAAGGGTGGCGATGGCGGCAAAAGCGTTGTGCGCGGCGTGGATCATGATGGTCCGTTGAAGATGGGATACCTGGCCCGCAGGCCGAAGGATGCCGCAACATTACACCATGCCAAAGCGCAAGACAACGCCGCCTGCTTGCCGGTTGCCGGTTGCCGGGCTATGCGGCTGGCTCGGGATCCACCGCCAGCCGGCTGGCGATCGCGAACAGCCACACCGCCAGCAAGGCCAGCGCCCACAGCACCAGCGCCCGGCCCGCAACCAGTTGCTCGTCGATCAGGTAGGTGCTGCATAGTTGCGCATCCGCCTCCTGGTACAGCAAGCCGGCAGTCAGCATCATCCACACGCCGTTGATGACAAAGAAGCCCTGCAGCACGGGGCCGGCAGCCTGCCAGGAAGCGCGCGCCAGCAAACCCGCGAGCACCATGCCCGCGACCTTGGCCATGCCAGCCGGGGCCGACAGCGTGGCCTCGTCAAGCGCCACCGGCAGCATCCAGTAGCTGGCGATGCACCACGCTGCCAGCAGGCCCGGCAGGCCGGCGGCATTCCATGGAGCCAGCCAATCCGCCAGCCGCCGGCCGGCGCAGCGCGCGGCCCACCAGCCCAGCAGCGCGAGCAAGGGCAATTCCAGCCCCATATGCCTGGCCATGGTGGCCTCAAGCCACGGCCGGAACAACGCGGCCAGCGCCAGCAGCACGCCGGGCAGGCAGGGTAGCCAGCCGCGCGCCGGCGCCTTCACAGCCAGCTCCGCAGTACGTCGGCCAGCGCCAGGTCCGGCCGCTCCACATCGTAGGCGGCAGCCAGCCGGCCGTCCCCGTCGACCAGGAACAGCGCGGCATTGTGCGAGTAGCCGCCCAGGCCATCGGGCAGCACGACGATGCCGAAGGCGTCGAGCAGGCTGCGCAGGCGCGCAGGTTCGGCCACCGTGGCAAAGGTCCAGAGCGCCGGATCTGCACGCAGGGTGCGTGCATAGGCGCGCAGCACAGCGGGCTGGTCATGCACCGGGTCGAAGCTCAGCGTCAGCAGGCGCACGCTGTCCTGCAAGCGGCGCTCGCGCAATTGCTGCTGCAGCCACGCCTGCCCCGAAGCACTGGTGCGGCAAACCGCCGTGCACTGCGTATAGACGAAGGTCACCAGCGTGAGCGGAGCACCGCCCTTGGCCGCCGCCGCGCCGCCGAATGCGTGGCGCGCGCCGGCCTGGTCGAGCAGCACCAGCGCCGGCAGTTCGCGCGGTGCGCGGGCAAGATCAAGGCGGCGCGCGCCATCGGCGCTGACCGTGCGCAAGCCGCGCGTGGTGGCGAACACCGCCGCGCCGGCCGCCGCCAGCACCAGCGCCACCATCAGCAGCGTCTTGCCCCACGCGCGCGTCATGGCTTGGCGGCACCTCCCGCCCGGATGAATGCCTGCAGCGCCTCGCCGCCGTGCCAGGGCTCCTTTTGCGCGGTGGAAGCGGCGCGCGCCGCCGCTACCTGCGCGGCCTCCACCGGCGCGGCGCCGTTGCCCCACTGGCCGCGGATATGCGTGGCCAGCGCCGCGATCTCCGCGTCGGAGAACTGTTCGCCGAAGGCGGGCATGGCGCCGTTATAGGTGGTACCGAGCACGTCCAGCGGGCCGGTCATGCCGTGCAGCAGGATCTGCGCGAGCTGGTCCGGCTCGCCCGTGACCCAGGGCGAGCCGGCCAGCGGCGGGAACACGCCGGGAATGCCTTGCCCGCTGGCCTGGTGGCAAGCCTGGCAATTGGCCGCGAACAACTGCTTGCCGTCGGCCACGGTGCCCTGCCCTGCCGGCGCCGCCAGCGCGGCGACGTCGCGCCGGTCGCCCAGCGCGGCGCTGCCGTCGGCCCGCTCGATGGCGATGTAGCTGACGGCCCAGACCAGCAGGCCGCACACCAGTGCCAGCACTACCTTGGGCACCGGATTGTGCTGCTCGTGCGGATCGGCGTTCTCTGTCTTGTGGGCGGGTGGTTTCATCGGAGCGGAGCCACGCCGGCGGCGGAAGGTGCCGGCGAGCTGGAAGTGGATTGGGTGGAAGCGGCCGCACCGCGCGGGATGGACGGTGCGACCGGAAGGGCGGCAAGCGTGGCGCTGCCGGGTGCTTGCGCGGGAACGGCGGCCGCGGCGGACTGGTCCACCACAGGGTACGTGTGGCGCATGCCGATCAGGTAGGCCACCAGGTCCAGCGCCTGGGGCGTGGCCACCACCACCTTGCCGGGCGGCACCGTGCCGCCGGGCAGCGCGACAACCTTGTCGCTCTTGCTCACCGCGCCTTCCGGCTTCAGCTCGAACAGGAACGGATAACCCGGCATGATGCTGTCCGCCACGTAGGCGCGCGGCTGGTAAAGATGGCCGAGGTGCCAGTCGGCGCTGGGCTGGCGCACGCCGATATTGAACAGGTCCGGGCCGGTGCGCATGGTGCCGAGCAAGGGCGGGCTGTCGTAGTGATAGTCGGCCGCCACCGATGGGCGGCCCCAGCCGCGCTGCCCGTCGGCGCGCCCGGCGCCGGTGGAACTGGGCTGCTGGGTGTGGCAGGCAATGCAGCCGTTGGCGAGATAGACCTCGCGGCCGCGCAACTGCTCGCTGGTATAGGGCGCCAGCGCAGCGGGCGCGGGCACATCCTTGAGTTGCAGGAAGGGCACCACGATCATGGCCGAGGTGGCGAGCGAGAGCGTGACCATGGCCCCGCCCACAAGTTTGAGTTCGTTTTCCATGTTCAGGCAGCCGCTTGGGAAACCATGCGATCGGTCTGCGCAAGCGCGGAAGGACGCAAGACCATCAAGGCAAAGTGGAAGGCAAAGACAAGGTGCCCCAGCGTCATCAGCGCGCCGCCGAGCGAGCGTCCCTGCAGCCAGGGCAGCGTGACCGCCACCGAGTCCATGAAGGGGCGCGCCGGGTCCAGCAACGCCAGGCCCTGCAGTACGCCGCCGATGCTCAGCGTGATGAGGTAGGTGAGGAAGCCCGCCACCACCAGCCAGAAATGCAGCGAGATCAGCGCCGGCCGGGGCCACGGCGCATCGACCATGCGCGGCAGGGCAAAGTAGATGCCGCCGAAGATCACCATCGACACGAAGCCGTACATGCCAAGGTGCGCGTGCGCTACCGTGAAGTGCGTGAAGTGCGTCACCGCGTTGAGCGAGCGCAGCGCCTCGAACGAGCCCTGCACCGATGCCAGCGTGTACATGATGGCGCCGAACACGATGAAGCGCAGCGTGGCCGAGTGGCGCAGCGCGCCAAAATGCCCCTTGAGCGTCAGGTGCTGGTTCACCGAGAACGCAGTCACCGGGATGATCATCATCACGCTCTGCACGATCGACAGCGTGATCAGCCACGGGGGAATCGGCCCGCCGATCAGGTGGTGCGCGCCGACCTGGCCGTAGAAGAACGCCAGCGTCCAGAAGCCCAGCAGCGACAGGTTGTACGAGCGCACCGGGCGCCCGATCACCTTGGGCAGGAAGTAATACACGGCGGCAAGCGACAGCGGCGTATAGAACAGCCCCAGCACGTTGTGGCCGAACCACCAGTTCATCGTGGCCTGCTCCACGCCGAAGTGCACGCCGGGGATCTTGGCAACCACATACAGCACCGGAAACCAGAACAGCGCCGCGCCGATATACCAGACCGACACGTACAGATGGTGCACCCGGCGCTTCTGCAGCATGAACGCCAGCGGCAAGCCGATCAGCATCCCGCCCAGTGCGAACAGCAGGCCCACCTGCCATGGGATCTCCAGCCATTCCATGCCGGCATTGATGCCCACGGCAATGGCACCCAGCCCCGCCACCAGCCCGGCATTCCAGACCAGCGCGCCGATCATGGCGAAGCGCCCGCCCAGCAGCGGCGTGCGCAACAGCCTGGGCAGCATCCACAGCGTCAGCCCGAGCAGCCCCATCGGCGCCCAGCCGTAGGCCACCGCGTTCAGGTGCAGTGTGCGCAGGCGGCCAAAGGTCAGCCAGGCCTGCCCGGTCAGCAGGTCGGGCATGTGCAGCTTGAGCGAACTGAGCAGCCCGGCGGCGGAAGCCACCACCAGCCAGACCACGGCACAGCTCAGCATCAGCAGGGCCGGCAGGGAACTGGAGCGATCGGCCTCATGGCGCGCGGCCAGTTCGGCTTCTAGATCGGCTCGGGCCGCCGCGGCGACGGATGCGGTCTGCCGGTTGGACGCAGCGCCGGTCCACAGCGCCTGCTGCTGCGCGGCATCGCTCGACGGCTCTTCCGGATGGCCGATTTCGCCAGACGCGAAGATGGTGCGCGCACCAGCCGACTCGAGATCGAACAGGCCCTTGCGCAGCGACCAGATAAAGGCAAACAGCCCACCTACGGACAGCAGGAAGGTAGCTAACAACAGACTCGTGGGATCCATGTTTTTCCTTGCACTCCCCACGACGGCGCCACGGCCGCCGCAGTCAACGGACAGCGCTGAATGCTAAGCAGACAAGACAGGACCGAACAGAAGCAGATCAACACGAATCGACCGGATCAGGGGGATTGGCACGCGACAAGTTGCCGCAGTGCACATATCCCGGCTGATTCGTTGCCGGCGCGGCATCGCCACTGCACCGTGCCCTTTGCTGATACGGTACAGTCATCAGAATCCGGCCATGTGCCAAACAGCGAATTCCCGAACCGCCGATGCCGCGCAGCAAACCACCCACCTCCCGCCAGCCCCAGATGGAACCGCCCATCGGCACGCTCTATGAATTGCTGGCCGACGACATCGCGCAATCCATCCAGGCCGGCACGCTGCGGCCCGGCGACCGCCTGCCTTCGGTGCGGCAGGCCAGCGCCAGCCGCTGCCTGAGTCCCTCCACGGTGTTCCAGGCGTATTACCTGCTAGAGGCGCGCGGCCTGATCGTCGCGCGCCAGCGCTCGGGGTACTTCGTGGCGAGCACCACCCGCGTGCTGCCGCCGGAGCCCGAGGTGGCATCGCAGCCGGGAGAAGGCTCGACCGAGCTGAATGTGAGCGACCTGGTCTTCGACGTGCTGGCGTCGGCCAAGCAGCGCGACCTGGTGCCGCTGGGCTCCGCGTTCCCGAGCCCGCTGCTGTTCCCGCTGGAACGCCTGGCCAAGTCGATGTCCGGGGTGATCCAGCACCTGGACCCGTGGAGCTCGGTGGACGACATGACGCCGGGCAATGCCGGCCTGCGCCGCCAGATCGCGCTGCGCTACCTGATCGACGGGCTCACCGTGCACACCGATGAGATCGTCATCACCAACGGCGCGCTGGAAGCGCTGAACCTCTGCCTGGCGGCAGTCACGCGGCCGGGCGACGCGGTCATCATCGAGTCGCCCACCTTCTATGGTGCGCTGCAGGCGCTGGAGCGCCACGGACTGCGCGCCATCGAAGTGCCCACGCATCCGCGCGAAGGCATCGAACTCGACGCCCTCGCCCGCGCGCTGGAGCGCCATCGCCCGAGCGCATGCTGGCTGATGACCAATTTCCAGAACCCGCTGGGCAGCCTGATGCCCGACGCCAAGAAGCGCGAACTGGTGAAGCTGCTGGCGCGCTTCGCGGTGCCGCTGATCGAGGACGATGTGTACGGCGAACTGTACTTCGGCAACAAGCGGCCGACGCCGGCGAAGGCGTTCGACACGCAGGGCCTGGTGATGCATTGCGGCTCATTTTCCAAGTGCCTGGCGCCGGGATACCGGATCGGCTGGGCCGCGCCGGGACGCTTCGCGCGCGAGGTGGCACGGGCCAAGCTCACCAGCACGTTGACGGTGGCCGCGCCGACGCAGGCGGCCATTCTCAATTATCTGGAAAAGGGCGGGTATGACCGTCACCTGCGTCAGTTGCGGCAGGCGCTGGCGCAGCGGCAGGACGCGTTCGCGCAGGCCATCGCGCGGCATTTTCCGGCGGGTACCCGGGCTACGCGGCCCGCTGGCGGGTATTTCCTGTGGATTGAAATGCCGGTGGGGACCGATAGCCTTGCATTGCATCGTTTCGCGCTTTCCCATGGGATCAGTATTGCGCCCGGGCCGATTTTCTCCGCGCATGGGGGGTTTCGGCATTGCTTGCGGATTAATTGCGGGCATGATTTTGATGAGCGGAGTGACGCTGCGCTGGCTACGTTGGGGAGGTTGGCCAGGTTGACGATGGAGTAGGAGTTTGATGCATGGGGTGGCGTCGTCTTGCGCTCGGTTGTGGTTTTTTTTTGGTGGCGGTGCGGGTTGGTGGACGATTGGATTTCTGCGCTGGTGGTGTTGCTTGATCGGTGTTGGTTTTTGCACCCAACAGCCATACGACATCCCCCCTGCGGGGGGCTGCCGGTGCGGGTTGGTGGACGATTGGATTTCTGCGCTGGCGGTGTTGCTTGATCGGCGTTGGTCTTTGCACCCAACAGCCATACGACATCCCCCCTGCGGGGGGCTGCCGGTCACTTTTCTTTGCGTTCGGCAAAGAAAACTAACGAAAAGAAAGCCGACCCTGCCGGGGGCAGAGCAATCAGGCTGTTCGGCGGTAGTGATTGCGTCGWACGGGCAGCGGCTTCGGCTGGCRTGYCCTACCGGCTTGAAGGGCCGCGCCACTGCGGATGGCACCGGTTTCGTGGTGCGGCCCCTGATGGCGGGCGCGGCGCCCATTCGGCCATCTGCCGTTCGCGGTGCAAGGGGCCGCTGCATTTCATACCTTGCTGGTCTCGTGGTTTTGTCTCCGACGGCAGATACCCTGCCATTTGACACCCTGCCGTACCGGCGCAAGCCGCGGCTGGAAATCGGCCATCTTCGTTTCGTGGTGGGCGCAGTGGCCCCGGGCGAACGCGGTAGGGTGTAGCGATGATGTTGTGCGGTTCAGCTGCCAATTCGTGAGCGAGGCCGCAGGCGACTGAATGCAGGCCACCGCGCCCACCACGAAACCCATTATTGCGAAGTTGCGCGGCGCCCAACCCTGCGAACGGCAGGGACCGAACAATCGCCGCGCTTGCCGTCGGAGACAAAACCACGGAACCAGTAAGTCCCGAAGAATCGTGGCCCGTTGCACCGCGAACGGCAGATGGTCGAATGGGCGCTGCGCCCGCCATCGGGGGCCGCACCACGAAACCGCTGGGGCATGCGGTAG
>NZ_JBFTLX010000069.1:0-27760 GCF_056396665.1 Cupriavidus sp. 05T313
GCGCCCGACAGGGCGCGCCACTCCGGCCGGGGCAGTGCCGGTACGGGAACAGAAGGGTATCCAGGAGAAAGCATGAAACGAGTTGCACAGTTTGTGGCTGCCGCGCTGACGGTCGGCGTGATGGGGATGCATGCGGGCGCGCAGGCACAGGAGTTCCCGGGCGGCAAGCCGGTCTCGGTGGTGGTGCCGTTCGCCGCGGGCGGCCCGACCGACAAGGTGTCGCGCGAGCTGGTCATGATCATGTCCAAGCACCTGGGTACCACGATGGTGATCGAGAACCTGGGCGGCGCGGGTGGCACCATCGGCGCCAAGAAGGTTGCGCAGGCCAAGGGTGATGGCTACACCATCCTGATCCACCATATCGGCATGTCCACCGCGCCGGCGCTGTACCGCAACCTCGGCTTCGATCCGCTCAAGGACTTCGAAACCGTGGGCGAGATCGCCGACGTGCCGATGGTGATGATCGGCAACAAGAACCTGCCGCCCGCCAGCTTCAAGGAACTGCTGCCCTATATCAAGGCCAATGCCAGCAAGCTGTCGATGGCCAACGCCGGCATCGGCTCTGCCTCGCACCTGTGCGGCCTGCTCTTCCTGAGCGCGATCCAGACCGACCTGACCACGGTGCCCTACAAAGGCACGGCGCCGGCGCTGACCGATATCCTGGGCGGCCAGGTCAACCTGATGTGCGACCAGACCACCAATATCGCCGGCCAGCTCAAGGCGGGCGCGCTCAAGCCGTACGCCGCCATGCAGAGCCGCCGCGTGGAAGCCTTCAAGGACATCCCGACGGCCGCCGAGCAGGGCCTGCCTGGTGTCGAAGTGAAGATCTGGCACGCCATGTACGCGCCCAAGGGCACGCCCAAGCCGGTGGTGGACAAGCTCTCCGCCGCACTGCAGAAGGCCGTGACGGACCCGACCTTCCGGGCCAAGATGGCCGAGCTGGGTGCGGAGGCAGTGCCCGCCCAGCGCGCCACGCCGGATTCGCTGAAGGCCTTCCTGTCGGCGGAAATCGGCAAGTGGAGCCCGGTGATCAAGAAGGCCGGCGTCTACGCGGACTGATCGCCGCCACCCGCGGGGCGCGAGCCCGGATGCAGAAAAGGCCACGCGCGATGCGTGGCCTTTTTGTTTTTCATCCCACGGCCCGCCGCGCCCCCGCGCTTGCTGTGGCCTCCTCGTCTATATTGATCTGGTTGCTTTCGGTCCGGCGGGGGGCGCCAGGGATGGCCGGCGCGGTGGCCCTTGAATTCGCCCGCACCCGTCGCCACCTACGTCCAAGACATATTCTCGCGAAGCCACCATGGAACAGTATCACGGCACTACCATCGTCAGCGTCCGGCGCGGCAACCAGGTTGCAGTCGGCGGTGACGGCCAGGTCACTCTTGGCAATATTGTGATGAAGGGCACCGCACGCAAGGTGCGGCGCATCTATAACGGCAAGGTACTGGTCGGCTTTGCCGGCAGCACCGCGGATGCCTTCTCGCTGCTCGATCGCTTCGAGGCCAAGCTGGAGAAGTACCAGGGCAACCTGACCCGCGCCGCCGTTGACCTCGCCAAGGACTGGCGCTCGGACCGCGCGCTGCGCCGGCTCGAAGCCATGCTGATCACGGCCGACCGCGACACCACCCTGGTGATCACCGGTAACGGAGACGTGCTCGACCCCGAGGGTGGCGTGGCCGCGATCGGCTCGGGCGGCGCCTACGCGCAGTCGGCGGCCAAGGCGCTGGTGGAGAACACCGAGCTTTCGCCCAAGGACATTGTGGAAAAGTCGCTGGGCATCGCCGGCGAACTCTGCATCTACACCAACACCAATTTCGTCATCGAGACGCTGGAATGAGCGTCGGACGGCCGCGTAGTCCCTCGACGCGCGGCCGCCTGGGACCGGGGGCCGCCGCGCTCCGGCCCGTCTTCCACTGAACGGATACCATGTCGCATACCATGACCCCGTCGGAAATCGTTTCCGAACTCGATAAGCACATCATCGGCCAGAACAAGGCCAAGAAGGCGGTAGCGGTCGCGCTGCGCAACCGCTGGCGCCGGCAGCAGGTGGAAGAGCCCCTGCGTCAGGAAATCACGCCCAAGAACATCCTGATGATCGGACCGACCGGCGTCGGCAAGACCGAGATCGCGCGCCGCCTGGCCAAGCTGGCCGATGCGCCGTTCATCAAGATCGAGGCCACCAAGTTTACCGAGGTGGGCTACGTGGGCCGCGACGTCGACACCATCGTGCGCGACCTCGCCGAGATGGCGGTCAAGCAGGCCCGCGAATCCGAAATGAAAAAGGTGCGCACCAAGGCCGAGGAAGCCGCCGAGGACCGCCTGCTCGACATACTGCTGCCGCCGCCGCGCGATATCGGCTTCAACCAGCCCGAGGAAAAGGATTCCAACACCCGCCAGGTGTTCCGCAAGAAATTGCGCGAAGGCCAGCTCGACGACAAGGAGATCGAGCTCGAGGTTTCCGCCGGCTCGCCCAATATGGATATCATGGGCCCTCCGGGCATGGAAGACATGACCGAGCAGATTCGCACCATGTTCGCGGGCCTGGGCCAGGGCAAGAAGGCGCGCCGCAAGATGAAGGTGCACGAGGCCTTCAAGCTGCTGATCGACGAGGAAGCCGCCAAGCTGCTCAATGACGAAGAGGTCAAGCACAAGGCGGTTGCCAATGTGGAGCAGAACGGCATCGTGTTCCTGGACGAGATCGACAAGATCGCCAGCCGCAGCGAAGTGGGCGGCGGCGAGGTGTCGCGCCAGGGCGTGCAGCGCGATCTGCTGCCGCTGGTCGAGGGCACGACGGTCAACACCAAGTACGGCATGATCAAGACCGACCACATCCTGTTCATTGCCTCGGGTGCTTTCCACCTGWSCAAGCCCAGCGACCTGATCCCCGARTTGCAGGGCCGCTTCCCGATCCGGGTCGAGCTGGAATCGCTGTCGGTTGCCGACTTCGAAGCCATCCTGACCCAGACCGACGCCAGCCTGACCAAGCAATATCAGGCGCTGCTGAACACCGAGCAGGTCCAGCTGGTGTTCGCGCCGGACGGCATCCGCCGCCTGGCCGAGATTGCTTTCTCGGTCAACGAGAAGGTCGAGAACATCGGCGCGCGCCGCTTGTACACGGTCATGGAGCGGCTGCTGGAGGACCTGTCCTTCCACGCCACCAGGTCCTCGGGCGAGACGGTCACCATCGATGCGGCCTATGTGGACGAACGCCTGGGCGATCTCGCCGGCAACGAAGACCTGTCGCGCTACGTGCTGTAGTCGATAGCAGTCAGGATCAAAAAGGGCGCATCACGGTGCGCCCTTTTTGTCGTTTGCTGCGCCCGTTCAATGCGCGTGCACATGCCCCGCCGGCGTCGGCGCGGTCAGTTCCAGTTCCGCCGCAGGCGTTTTCAGCTCACGCAGGCTCTGGCCGTCGGCGGGGATCTGTGTCCACTCGGTGCGGCCGTCCTCGCACTCCTGCACCACCGGAAAATACAGCTTGCCAGCCTGCTCCGGCAGCTTCATCAACATCACGAATTCATCGAAATGCGCGTCGGCCAGCGAGCCGGCGAACCACCGCAGCGTGCGCACGTCCTCGCTCACGGTCTTGCCGTGCGAGGTATAGGGCTTGGCCAGCGGCGCGCGCTTCACTTCCAGTTGCCAGCCTGCCTTGGGTTGCGGATGGGCGCCTTGCACGCCTTCCGGGATAGTCACGGTAATGGCGCGCGTGGCGCTGCCGTTGCAGCCGTGGCCCACCATCAGCGCACCCTTGAAGTAGCTGCCGGCGGTGGCGGTCTTCTGCCCGAACACGATGTGCGCGAGCGCTGCGGGGGCCCAGCTTGCGCCGAGCGAGGCCAGCGCGATGGTTACTGCGGGCAGCAGGCGGGATGCGGTCATGTGGATTCTCCTGGGAAGCGCGCCAGTCTAGCGCCGATGGCGCTCCTCGGCGCTGCGGCGGAGCGCCGCAGGGCTGCGTGCCCCGGGAATCATGTCGGATTTGTCTTACGCGGCTTTCGGAGCGTGACGCCTGATTGCGGGAAGGGCCTGTACGTACTCTGTATCTACGGTGTGGGCAAACGCGGATCGCACCAGGCAGGTGCCTGGCGACGAGGCCGCTCTCCACAATATTCCGCCACTGAAAAGGAGCACGACATGATGAAGAAATGGCTGAGCGCAGCAGTGTGTTCGATGATGTTTGCCGGCCCTGCCGCCTTCACGCTGGCGCATGCCGCACCAGCAGGTTCCAAAGCGGACTACGACGCGGCCGTGAAAACCGCTAACGCCAACTACAAGGCTGCACGCGCCCAGTGCGACAGCCTCAAGGACAACGCCAAGGACGTTTGCGTGAAGGAAGCCAAGCGCGACGAAGACGTGGCCAAGGCCAACGCGGAGGCCGCCCGCGATGGCACGGAAAAGGCGCGCGCCAAGGCGGACAAGGTCAAGGCGGATGGCGACTACAGCGTGGCCAAGGAAAAGTGCGACGACCGCAAGGGCAATGACAAGGACGTATGCGTGAAGGAAGCCAAGGTGGCCCACGAGCAAGCCCTCGGTGTGGCCAAGGTCGAGAAGGCTGCCGCCACCGGCACCAGCACCGACGTCGCCGAAGCGCGCGCCGATGCCAGGAAGGACACCGTGGAAGCTGCCTACAAGGCTGACAAGGAAAAGTGCGATGCCATGTCCGGCGATGCCAAGGACAAGTGCCAGGCCAACGTGAAGGCCAAGTACRCCAAGTAAGTCATAGCCACGCACGAAATACCCAATCAGCCCGTCTGCGGGCTGATCGCAGCAAACACGAACCAGGAGTCGACCATGAATTGGGATCAGATCGCAGGAAAGTGGGATCAGGCCAAGGGTAAGGTGAAGGAAAAGTGGGGCCAGCTCACCGACGACGACCTTACTCAGATCCAGGGCAAGCGGGATCAGCTTGCCGGCCGGATTCAGGAGCGCTACGGCTATACGAAGGAGCGCGTGGAAGATGAGCTGAAGGCGTGGGAGCGTGACACACGCTGGTAAAGCTTAAAAAAGTAAAGATAAAAAGACAAAAGTAAAGCAGGTAAGCATTCGTAAGCGCACTGGTGCGCACAGCGATGCAATGCCAAAGTGGCGGCCGGCTCGGTCCAATGATCGCAGCCGGCCGGTTACCACCCGCCGCGATGCATGTCCGGCGGGTTTTTAGCGGCGCGGCGCCGGTTCCGCGAGTCACGGAATCCCGACCGCTCCCAAGCGGATTCGAGAATTCGCCGCCACCGCCGCTCACCGGCTCGCATCCACCCACTCACAAACCAACCAGGCAGGAGAACCGAAATGAAACGCGAGCTACTGTCTTCGTTCGGGGTGCTGTGCGGCCTCGCCGCTGCAACCGTGTTCCTGTGCGCGCGCCCGGAGGCGGCGCCCGCGCTGCGCCAGTCGGGCGCGTCCGTGGCGCTCAAGCGTGCCGTGCACACTCGCGCCGCCCCGCAAGCCGCGGTGGAACTGGCGGTGCAGGCCGGCGACCTGGGCTCGCGTGCCGATCGCCATGCCAGCGACGCCCTGCGCCTGGCCGAGCAAGCCGCCGGCCGGGAGGACGATCTGGACTGGGACTACGTGCAGTTGCGCCTCTGAGCGCGGGCGCTAGCGGACGTTAGCGCGACACTGGCCGCTTGCCCAGTTTGCGCTGCAGTGTGCGCCGGTGCATATTGAGCGCGCGCGCGGTGGCGGAAATATTGCCGTCGTGCTCGGCCAGCACCCGCTGGATATGCTCCCACTCCAGCCGTGCCACCGATAGCGGCACCGGCTCCTCCATGGCGGCTTCGGCCGCGTCTTCCGATACCCCGGCCATCAGCGCCGTCAGGATCGAATCCACATTGGCCGGCTTGGCCAGGTATTCGTCAGCCCCATGCTTGACCGCCGCCACCGCCGTGGCGATGCTGGCGTAGCCGGTCAGCACCAGGATGCGCGCATCGGGCAAGGCGGCCCGCAGCGGGGCGACCAGTTGCAGGCCGGACTCCGCCGGCGCGGTGCTGCCGGCTTCCGGCGGCGCGCTCAGGTGCAGGTCCAGGGTGATATAGGCAAACGGCGTTTGCGCGGCGAGTGCCAGCGCCTGCTGGCGGTTGTGCGCGATCTGCACCGCATAACCGCGGCGCGTCAGCGCGCGCGCCAGCGCGCCGGCGAAGACGGCATCGTCGTCGACGACCAGGAAGGGCGCGCCGTCGGCGGCGGGATTATTGAGGGCGTCGGTCATCGCGGATTCGTTGTCAGGGGTGAGGCGAACGGAGCGGCATCCGGGAAGGACGCCGCAGAGGGGGTGGGCAGGCGCAGTTCGGCCACGGTGCCGCCTTCGTGATGGTCGTGCCAGGCCAGCCGCCCTCCCATTTGCTGGGCGGCACTTTGCGCCAGGTACACGCCGATGCCCTGGCCGCCGTGCRTGCTGGCCACCGGGGCTTCGCCAAGCCGGGCGCGTTGCGACGGTGGGATGCCGAGGCCGCGGTCGGTCACGCGGAACGTCAGCGTAGGCAGCGCGCCGTGGTTCTCCAGGGAGATGGCCAGGCGCAGCGGAATCTGCTCGTGCCCCGCGGCCAGCTGGCTGCGCGCGGCGTTGTCCAGGAGGATGGTCAGAATCTGCCCGACGCGCGCGGCCTCGACCGACAGCGCGGCTGTCTCGCCGATGGCATTGGCTTCGAGGCGGGCATGCGGGTGGCGCAACTGCCAGCGCTCGACGTAACCGTCCAGCCACGCATCGATGCGCTGCGGCGCCGCGGTCTCGTGGTCGTCGCGCAGGCGCGCCAGGATCGATTTGCACAGCTCCAGCTGCTGTTCCATGGTCTGCAGGTCCGGCAGGTAGGCGGACACTCGCGTGCCGCCCAGGCGCGGGTCCGCGGCATCGGCGCGCAACTCGCCGGCGATGACCGCCAGCGTGGCCAGCGGCGTGCCAATCTCGTGGGCGACCGCGGCGGCCTGGTCGTTCAGCGCTTCGACGCGCGCATCGCGCAGCAACTGCTCGCGCGCCAGGTTGAGTTCGGCATCGCGCTGGCGCAGCACGCCGGACAACCGTGCCACGAACACCGCGATCATGGTCGCGCTGGCGACGAAGTTGAGCCACATGCCCGCCAGGTGGTAGTTGACGGCATTGTCCGGGTTGCGCAGGTTCAGCGGCACATACTCGATCAGCATCAGGCTGTAGCAGGCCATCGCGTAGACCGCGAGCGCGATCACGTTGCGCCACGGCAGGATGGCGGCCGCGATCGCCAGGCCCGGCAGGTAGAACGACACAAAGGGATTGGTAGCACCGCCGGTGAAAAACAGGTTGGCCGACAGCGCCGTCAGGTCGACCATCAGCTGGCCCATCAGCTCTGCGTCGCTGGGCATGGTGCCGCGGCCGCCATGCATGCGCATGCGCAGGCCCGTCAGCAGGTTGAACACCGCTTGCAGGGAGAGGATCGCCAGCAGCGGGCTGTATGGCAGGATCACGCCGGCCACCGCCTCGCAAGACACCAGCAGCACCGACTGCCCGCCCATCAGCGCCCAGCGCAGCCAGAACAGGCGGCGCAGGCTCATGAGGTTGTGGCGCACCGGGGCAAAGCCCGCAGTGTGGCTCGTGGCGGGACCGGCGTGGGAGGTGGCCGTATCTGGCGGCACGGCTGCGGTGGTATCCATGCCGCGAGTTTAACAACGACAAGGGCCGGGCCCGCCCTGTGCGACACCGTGCCGCATTGGTCGGCGGCGCAGGCGCTGCCAGACTGGCCGGTTAGCTGCGGGGCTTGCCGCCTGGCTCGCGCCGCCATGGACGACATGGTCTAATGATTCCTTTGTGAAGTTCAGTGGAGATGATCCCAATGCAAGCCAGATTCCTCGCCGCGGTGCCCGCCGCCCTGCTCGCCGCGCTGTGCTCGAACGCCGCTTTCGCCCAGGTCGACGTCAGCAACGCCTGGGCGCGCGGCACCGTGCCGGCGCAGACCGCCACCGGCGTCTTCATGACCCTGCATGCCCACGAGCCCGCCAAGCTGGTCGGCGTGAGCACGCCGGCGGCCGCCACGGCCGAGGTCCATGAGATGAAGATGGATGGCAACGTGATGCGCATGCGCGCCATCGGCGCGCTTGACCTGCCGCGCATGCAGGATGTCGAACTCAAGCCGGGCGGCTATCACGTGATGCTGATGGGTCTCAAGGCGCCGCTGAAGAAGGGCGATACCGTGCCGCTTACGCTCAAGATCGAACAAGGCGGCAAGGTGATCGAGCAGAAGGTCGACGCCGAAGTGCGCGACCTTGCTGCCGCAGCGCCGGCCGCCGGCTCGCACGGCGATCACAAGCACTGAAGCGCTACGGGCAGCCAGGCAGCCCGGCTGCTGCCTAGCTGCGCAGGCTGATCGCGTCGTCGGGTTCGTCCCCTGCGGCCACCGCCATGACGCGCTCGCGCAACCAGCTATGGCCGGGATCGGCGTCGGTGCGGTCGTGCCAGATCAGGCTGAAGACAAAGCCCGGCAAAGGGAAGGGCGGATCGAACACCGCGAAGCGCGGGTCTTCCTCGAACGCGGCCAGGCTGCGGCGCGCCGTGGTCAGGACCAGGTTGGTGCCGGCAATCAACGCTGGTGCCACGCTCCAGTGGGGCAACACGCAGGCGATCTTGCGCCGCCCGCCGACCTTGGCCACGGCGGCATCGATGGCATCCACCCGCTCGCTGTGGGCTGCCACCAGCACATGCGAGCGGGCCAGGTAGGCGACCTGATCCAGCTTGCCCAGGCCGCGCACCGTGGCCGCGTCCACCATGCAGCCATAGGTTTCTTCGAACAGTTCGGTACTGCGCACGCCTTCCGGCGTCTGCGCGAACACGCCCAGCGCCAGGTCGATCTCTGCGTCGGCCACCTTGGCCGTCATGGCCTCGCGGCTGGCCTGGCTGACCACCAGGTCGATCCCCGGCGCGATCTTGCGCACCGCGCGCAGCAGGCCGGGCAGCAGCGCCATGGCGCCGTAGTCGGACATGGCCAGGCGGAAGCTGCGGCGCGCCGTGGCGGGCTGGAAGCCGGACGGCCCGAGCAGGATGCGCACCTGCGCCAGCGCCTCGGCCAGCGGCCCCGCCAGTTCGTGGGCGCGCGCGCTGGGCACCAGGCCACCCTGGCCGCGCACCAGCAGCGGGTCGTCCAGCAACTGGCGCAGGCGGCCCAGCGCATGGCTGACGGCGGGCTGGCTCAGGTGCAGCCGCAGCGCCGCGCGCGAAATATGTCGTTCGGCCAGCAGGGCTTCCAGCACCACCAGCAGGTTCAGGTCGATACCGCGTAGATCATTCATGCGGCGCATATTAACGCTATGAAACGAGAATTKGAAATTCGCGGCGC
The DNA here is from genome assembly GCF_056396665.1 of Cupriavidus sp. 05T313. Lineage (NCBI taxonomy): Bacteria > Pseudomonadati > Pseudomonadota > Betaproteobacteria > Burkholderiales > Burkholderiaceae > Cupriavidus > Cupriavidus sp. 05T313. The sequence goes on from NZ_JBFTLX010000069.1 coordinate 9,285, forward strand.
AATATTTCACACTGGGGGCATCATATTTGTCCGTATGGAGATGCCCCGATGCCAGGAATCAGTAACTTTTCGCCGGCGCTGACCGGCCTTATCCCCGTACTGGTGGCCATCGCATCCGGGGCGGTGATCCCCTTCCAGGCGGGCGCCAATGCCGTGCTCGGGCGTAGCCTGGGCCACCCGCTGTGGGCGGCCGTGGCCTCGCTGCTGGTCAGCCTGATGGTGGTGCTGCCGCTGCTGTTGCTGCTCAAGGCGCCCATGCCGGCGCTGGCGCTGGCGGCGCGCGGGCCAGCCTGGACGTGGGCAGGCGGCGTGGCGGGCGTGTTCTATATCTCGGCGGCGCTGCTGCTGGCCCCGCGCCTGGGCGCCGGCGGCTTTATCGCGGCGGTGGTGGCGGGCCAAATGGCGGGGGCCTTGCTGCTGGACCAGTTCGGCCTGGCCGGCTTCGCGGTGCGCGCGGTGACGCCGGGACGTCTGGCCGGCGCCTTGCTGGTGGTGCTGGGCGTGGTGGTGGTGCAGTTCGCCGGGACCGGCGCGGCCAGCCCGGCGCCAGCAGCCAGCTAATCAGGCCGGCCCACCGGCCTCCTCGCGGCGGCGGCCCAGGCACGCCGGGCACAGGCAGTGCTGGCCCGGCACGATGCGCCGGGCGGGCAAGAGCGGCTGGCTGGCGCACCAGCATTCCGGCAGGCCGGCGGCGTAGCCGCACACAAAGCCGGCGCCGCAAGCGCTGCAATGCTCGACCGGGCGCAATTGTCCCGTCAGCACCGTGGCCGGATCGCTCACGGATTGTCCTTGGGCGGCTCGTCGTCCAGGCCCAGCCGGCTCATGGCGGCGCGCATCAGCCGCATCTGGGCCGAAAAATTGGTGCAGGCGTCGCAAATGGCCAAGTGGCCGCGCATGCGCACGCGTTCGATCCAGCTGAGCGGGCGGTCCATGCCTTCCATGGTCAGGCGGTGGATCTCGCGGCAGTTCGGCAGCAGGGAGTCTCGTGGTGGCGTATCAGACATGGCTTCCTTTGGTCGGACAGGCGGTCACGCCTTTTGCCCGAACCAGTTCAGTTCCAGGCACTCGCGCAGGCGCATGCGGGCGCGGTACAGCATGACCCATGCATTGGTCGTCGTGATCTCCAGTTCCTGACAGATTTCTTCGGTTTCCAGTTCCAGCCATTCCCGCATCATGAAAATCCGGCCAATCTTGGCTGGCAGCTTGTCCACGCAAAGCTGCAGGATCTCGAAGAACTCGCGACGCTCCAGCGTCCGGTCGGGGTTGCCCCAGTCGGAAGGCGGCGTATGGTAGTGCCCGTTCTTGGCGAACAGGGCGTCGAACGCGTCGATATCCGACTGGGCTTCGCCGTCCTCGTCGCCGCCGAGCGCCAGGCGCACTTCGCGCCGGCCGCTGCGCAGCGTATCGATGATCTTGTGCTTGAGGATGCCGATCAGGTAGGTCTTCAGCGCGGACTGGCCGCTGAAGCGCTCCGGGTGCTCCAGCGCGGCCACCAGGGTGTCGGAGACGGTATCCTCGGCCAGCGCCTGGTCACGCAGTTGCAGCCGCGCGAAGCGCAGCAGATGGGGGCGCAGGGCGTTAAGATCGTCGGGGTGCAGGCTCATTTTTCTTGCCGCTGTCCGGTGGTGGGAAACTGTCAGCCGACTGTTGCGTGGATAGGACGCCATGGTGCGCCGCAGTACGCATGCACCGGTTTTGAGCCACTGCCGCACCAGCGTCTGCACGCGTGCGGCGCGGTTTCTTGTAAAATCGGCGCCTGCCGCGGCCGGATGTGGTCAATGCGGGGTCTGGAATGCCTGGAACCCGTTGTCCACCGCCGGTCAGAATTGCCATGATACCTGTTGAATCTCACGGATGTCCCTTGCCATGAACGCCGACACCCCTGGGCCTGCCGCTACCGCGGTGGCCGCAATTGCCCCAGCCCTCAAGGCCGAAATCCTCGCCGAGGCGCTGCCCTATATCCGCAAGTTTCACGGCAAGACCATCGTCGTCAAGTACGGCGGCAACGCGATGACCGAGGAAAAGCTCAAGCACGGCTTCGCGCGCGACGTGATCCTGCTCAAGCTGGTCGGCATGAATCCGGTCGTGGTCCACGGTGGTGGCCCGCAGATCGACGAAGCCCTGAAGAAAGTCGGCAAGGTCGGCACCTTCATCCAGGGCATGCGCGTCACCGATGAAGAGACCATGGAAGTGGTCGAATGGGTGCTGGGCGGCGAAGTGCAGCAGGACATCGTCATGCTGATCAACCAGTACGGCGGCCAGGCCGTGGGCCTGACCGGCAAGGACGGCGGCCTGATCCGCGCCAAGCGCCTGAAGATGCCGGACCGCGAGAATCCCGGCGCCTTCATCGATATCGGCTACGTGGGCGACATCGAAGCGATCAACCCGGCCGTGGTCAAGGCGCTGCAGGACGATGCCTTCATCCCGGTGATCTCGCCGATCGGTTTCTCCGACGACGGCCAGGCCTACAACATCAACGCCGATGTGGTGGCCGGCAAGATGGCCGAGATCCTCAAGGCCGAGAAGCTGGTGATGATGACCAACATCCCGGGCGTGATGGACAAGGCCGGCAACCTGCTGACCGACCTCTCGGCGCGCGAGATCGAGGAACTGTTCGCCGACGGCACCATCTCCGGCGGCATGCTGCCGAAGATCTCGTCGGCGCTGGACGCGGCCAAGAGCGGCGTCAATTCGGTGCACATCATCGATGGCCGCATCGAACACTCGCTGTTGCTCGAAATCCTGACCGAACAAGCGTTCGGTACCATGATCCGTTCGCACTAGAACGCATCTCCCGGCAGCGCGCGCCGCGCGCTGCCGCCTCACCCCCTCTTTCCTTCCCGCGTGCCATCTACTTCCCCGCCCTTGCGCCGCAGCCTGCGCGGTGCGCGCCGACGCCGCCCCGCGGGCGACAATTCCGGCCGCACGGTCTGGCTGTTCGACCTCGACAACACGCTGCACGACGCGTCGCACGCGATCTTTCCCGCCATCAACCAGTTGRTGACGGCGTATGTCGCCCGCGTGCTGGGCAGCGACGAGGCCACCGCCAGCGAGGTAAGGGTGAAGTACTGGCAGCGCTATGGCGCGACCCTGCTCGGCATGATCCGCCACCACGGCGTGGATCCGGCCGACTTCCTGCGCGCCGCGCATGATTTCCCCGAACTGGCGGAAATGGTGCGCGTGCAGCGGGGCCTGGCCGGCCACCTGCGCCGCTTGCCGGGGCGCAAGATCTTGGTGACCAACGCACCGGCGCAATATGCGCGCGCCGTCATGCAGGTGGCCGGTATCCAGCATTGTTTCGAGCGCGTCGTCGCCATTGAGGACATGTGGGTGCATGGACACCTGCGGCCCAAGCCGGACCGCCGCATGTTGCGCCGCCTGCTGGCCCAGCAAGGCGTGGCGCCGCACCGGGCGGTGCTGGTGGAAGACACGCTGTCCCACCTCAAGCGTTATGCCGGCACGGGCATTCGCACCGCCTGGGTGACGGGCTACCTGCGCACGCTGGCGCCATCGCGCCCGCACGATGTGCCGATGCCAGCCAGCGTGGCGGCGGACGGCGTCAGCGGCGACGCCGTGCTGCGCAGCACGCTGGACGCCGAGGACAGGCAGCATGCCGGGCACGCCGCGCAAGAGCATTCGGTGACGCTGGTGGCGGCCGAGACGCAGGACCCGCCGTCGCGGCCGCAAGGCAAGACGGCGCCGCAAGCGCTGCCGGCATCGGCGCSGCGCGTGCGGGCGCGCATCGTAAATCGCCCCGGTTATGTGAACGTAAAAGTACAATCCATGCATCAACTCCAACGACGAATTCGGAGAATAGGGTCATGATGCACAGTAACGGGCGCCCATCGGGTGCGGCTCCGGCCGCGGCCGGGCAGGGCGCAGGCGCGGACGGGGCGCCGGCACGCAAACGCCCGCGTCCGGGCGAGCGGCGGGTGCAGATCCTGCAGACGCTGGCCGGAATGCTGGAAGTGCCGCGCGGGGAAAAAGTCACCACCGCGGCGCTGGCCGCCAAGCTCAGTGTTTCCGAGGCGGCGCTGTACCGCCATTTCGCCAGCAAGGCGCAGATGTTCGAGGGCCTGATCGGCTTTATCGAGCAGACCGTCTTCGGCCTGATCAACCAGATCACCACCCAGGAAGAACATGGGCTGCGCCAGGCGCATGCCGTGGTGCGCATGCTGCTGTCCTTCGCCGAGAAGAATCCAGGCATGACCCGCGTGCTGACCGGCGAAGCGCTGGTGGGTGAGCACGATCGCCTGCAGGAGCGCATCAACCAGGTGGTGGACCGCATCGAGGCCTCGCTGCGGCAGTGCCTCAAGGTTGCCATCACCCAGGGCGCGTTCCCGCCCGACGCCGACGTGCCGGTGCGCGCGGCGCTGATCATGGCGACCGTGCAGGGCCACTGGCATCGCTACGCCAAGAGCGGCTTCCGCAAGCTCCCGAGCGAGAATGCGGACGCGCAACTGCGCGTGCTGCTGGGCTAGGCGCCGCGGGCGGCCCCGCCCGGGGCCTCCTCTGCCTCTGCTTCAGGCCGCGGGCACATGAATGCTGGCCTTGATGTGCTTCAGGTTGGCCACGATGGTGAACGTCATCACGATCAGCAGCGACCACGAACTCCATTTGCCCACATGCACCGCCGACCACGCGCCTAGCTGGTTGGGGTAGCGCCACACCGCGAAGAACGTGCTGATGTTTTCCGCGATCCAGACGAACAGGCCGATCAGCACGAACGCCAGCAGCAGCGGCATCTCGCGCTCCCGGTCCAGCGGGCGGAAGCGCACCGTGCTGCGCGCATACAGCCCGGCAATGCCGCAGGCCAGGTACCAGCGGTAGTCGCCGATATAGTGGTGCGTGAAGAAGTTCGCGTACACCAGCGCCGCCATCAGGCCGGCCATCCAGTACGGCGGATGGTGCCGCACGCGCACGTCCAGGATGCGCCAGGCCTGGATGATGTAGCTTCCCACTGCCGCGTACATGAAGCCTGAAAACAGCGGCACGCCCAGCACCTTGGTGTAGGCGAAGTCAGGATAGCTCCACGACTGGATGCCGCCCGATGTCTTGAAAACTTCCAGCGCAAAGCCCACCACGTGGAACAGGCTGATGGCCCTGAGTTCGTCCATCGTCTCCAGCCGTGCCCACACCATCGCCGCCTGGATCGCGACTGCCGCCGCCAGCAGCAGGTCGTAGCGCGGGATGCCCATCCAGCCGCCGCGCGGCACGGCGAAGACCGCCAGGAAGAACAGTCCCGCGAACAGGCACGATCGCGCTTCCTTGACGCCGAAAGCGAGAAACTCGCAAAGTCCGCGGCGCGCGCCGGCCAGCGCCAGTCCGGGGCGGGGCGCGGTGAGCAGGCGGTCGAGCCGGTTGGATGCGGCGTTCCGGCCGCTGTGCAGGCGGAACGGATCGGGCATGCGTTTCGTAGCGGTGATCATGTCGGCCTCAATCCGCACAGGCGCGCGCGGGCGCACGATGCCGGGTCGGCTTGTCGCGCTCGATCCACTGGCGCAGCGCAACACCGGTCGCCGCCAGCGTCATCAGCGGCAAGCCGATCCACAGGCATTCCAGCCAGAAGCGCGTTGCGCCGAACAGCCCGGCGCCGGTCAGCGGCAGCGGCCGCCACGGCAGCGTCACGCGCTGGTCCGCCAGCGGATAGAACAGCGCCGTGCCGATGCCGCGGTCGGTCAGCAGGTCCAGCAGGGGGTGCGACACGGTGCTCAAGGCCACGAACAGGAAGGCGATGCCGCGCCGCCAGCCGCAGCGCCTTGCCGCCAGCGCCGCCACGAGGCCGAGCGCCAGCGCGAAGCCGATCGAGTGCGTCAGGCCCCGATGGCCCAGCACGCTGCTGTAGCGCACCCCGGCRTACCAGACGCTGAGCATGTCGACGTCGGGCAGCACGCTGGCCGCGACGCCGGCCAGCATCAGGCTTGCCGGCACCCTGCGCCGGCCCAGCGCGGCGGCCAGGGCGAGCGGCGGGGCGCAATGGAGGTAGGTGGGCATGGCGTTCTCCCCCGCTCAGGCTTGCACGGCGGTTTCGGCGGCCACGGCCGCGGCGGGCTTGTCGCGCTGCGGCTGCCAGGCGGCGCCCGCCGCATACCAGTCGATGCGCCGGGTCATCACCATGATGGCGGCGAGGATCACGAACAGCAGCAGCGAGCCCAGCATCAGCGCGTTGTCCTCCGACAGCAGCAGGCCATAGAGCGCGCCGTACAGCACGGTCAGCAGCGTGGCGAAGGCCAGCCCGCGCTGCCAGCTCTGCAGCACGAACGAGAGGTAGAAGCCCAGCAGCCCGATGCACGCGGCACTGGCCGCCAGGTAGGCCAGCGCGAAGGCGATATGCTCGGACAGGCTCAGCAGCAGCAGGAAGAACACCGCCAGCGCCAGGCCCACCAGCAGGTACTGGATGGGATGGATGCGCAGGCGCCTGACCAGCTCGAACATAAAGAAGCCGGCGAAGGTCAGCAGCACGAACATGGCGCCGTACTTCACCGCGCGTTCAGCCTGCAGGTAGATGTTGACCGGATCGATCAGCGTCACGGAAACCGATTCGAGCGTGCCGTCGCCCGGACCGGCGAGCTAGTTGCGGACCTTGGTGTTGTAGGAGGTCACGCTCCAGTTGCTGTGGAAGCCTTGCGCGTTCACGCTGCGGGTGCGCGGCAGGAAATCGCCATCGAAACTCGGATGCGGCCAGGCGGAGTCGATCGAGATGTCGTTCTGGTCGGCCACCGGCGTAAAGGCCAGCGACTGCGCGCCCAGCAGCGGCAAGGTCAGCGAGAACGGCACCACGCGCTGCGCCTGCGCGGACCTGCCGTCGAGGCCCGGTTTCGCGGCTTTGGCCGACGGCAGGTCGATCTCCGCATGCAGGCCTTGCGTCAGGCTCTTCAGCCGCACGCCTTGCTCCAGTTTCAGCGCCTTGCCGTCGAGTTCGAACGTGGGCGCCGCCATCAGGCCGCGCGTGTCGCTGATGCCGATCGCGATGTAGGGCTGCCCCACCTCGAAGCCCACATGGCCGACCGAGCGCGGCAGCTCGCCCGGGTCGGGCAGCGCGATGGTGCCCTGCCAGCGGCTCTGCATCTCGTACACCAGTACCTTGTGGATGCCGCGATAGCGCTCGCTTGGCGTCACCTCGCCCTTGACCCGCAGCGTGGCGGGGAACACCAGCACCTGCCCGACCTCGGCCTGCAGCATGGTGGCATTGGGCCGCTTGGGGTCGCTGTTGTCCGCCACGCGCAGGATTTCCTTGTACGGCAGCACCAGTACCGGGCCGGTCAGGGTCTGCGGGCCGGCGTAGCTTTGCCAGACACTGCGTACTGCCTCTTCGCGGTAATGCTTGCGATCTTGCACCGCGTTGCCGACGAGATGCAGCGGGATCAGGATCAGCAGGATCAGCAGCGCGGTGATGGAGGATTTGAAAAACAGGATTCGGTTCATGGCGGCAGGCGCGCGGGAGTGACGATGCCGCGAGCTTAGGACTCCCGTGTGAGCCGCCAAGGAAGCCTGCGTGAAGCGATTGTGTGGCGAGTGTGAAGCCGCTACGCGGCCGGCAAGGTCAGCGTGGCGCAGGCCCCGCCTTCCGCGCGATTGGCCAGCACGATCTCGCCACGATGCAGCGTGGCGATCTCGCGCACGAAGCACAGGCCGAGCCCGGTGCTCTTGTCCTGGCCGCCAGGGCGCGGCAGCGAATAGAAGCGCTCGAACAGGCGCGGCAATGCATAGTCGGGAATGCCCGGGCCGTGATCGGTGACGCGCACGGCGATCGTATTGGGCGGGCCGTCGCGGCGCTCCACGGCGATTTCCACCACGCTCGCCGGCGGGGCGAAATCGAGCGCGTTTTCCAGCAGGTTGGCCAGCGCCTGGTGCAGCAGGAACCGGTCGCCTTTCACCGCCGGCGCGGGATGGGCCGGCGGCAGCAGGCGCAGGGCCAGCCCGCGCTGGCGCGCGCGCGGCTCCAGCTCGTGCAGCAACTGCTCGATCAACGCCAGCAGCGCAACCGGCTCGTGCGTCTCCAGGCTCTGCCGCTGCTCCAGCGCCGCCAGCGCCAGCAGCTTGCGGATCATTTCCTCCAGCCGCTGCGCCTGGCGCCGGATGTTGGCGACGAAGCGGCTGCGGTCGGCGGCGGGCATGTCCTCCTGCAGCAGTTCGGCCGCGCCGCTGATGGCCGCCAGCGGGCTCTTCATTTCATGCGTGAGCGTGTGGATGTAGTGCTCGACGTATTGCTTGTTCTCCAGCCGCAGGCGCATGCTTTCCACCGAGCGCCCCAGCTCGGCCAGCTCGCTGGCGCCGCGCAGCGGCATCTCGGCGCGCTCGCCGGCAGCCACCGCGCGCGCGTAGCGCTGCAGGCGGCGCAGGCCGTGCACCAGCCACAGCGTGCAGCCCAGGCCGATCACGAACGCGCCGCCCATCAGCAACAGGCCGTTGAGCAGGATCTTGCGCTGGCTGCGCTCGATGAAAGGCGCCATGGTCACGTTGGGCTTGGCCACGGTCAGCACGCCGATGGTCTTGTTGCCGTCGCGGATCGGCGCGGCCACGTGCATCACCGTGCTGGCGTCGTCGTCCGGATTGGCGCGCGTGCTGCGCGCGCCGTACTCGCCCCGCAGCGTGCGGTAGACATCGTTCCAGCGCGAGTAGTCGGCGCCCACGGCCGCCTCGCCGGAATCGAAGCGCACGATGCCGCGTTCGTCGGTGATGTAGATGCGGTAGCCCACCGCATCCTTGTGCATGCCCCACACACTGGCATCGACTTTGTCCTCGCGCAGCCGCGCCAGCCGGCGGGCGAAGGCGCCGTTGGCGATGCGGCCGTTCTTCATGTCGTCGGCGGCCAGCACCGCCAGGACATGCGCGGTATCGACCAGCGTGTCCTCCATGGCTTGCCGCACCCCCGGCTTGACCTCCTGCACGAACACCCGCAGCGTGAGGAATGCCGCCAGCCCGACGATCAGGAAGAAGCCGAAGAAGATGCGAAGCCCGATATGCATGCGTGGCCGTAGGTGAGAGGGGGAGGGAAGGCGCCGTTCAGCGTGCGAGCGAATAGCCCATGCCGCGATGGGTCCGGATCGGGTCGCACTCCGCGTCGAGCGCGCGCAGCTTGGCACGCACGGTCTTGATATGGGTGTCGACGGTGCGGTCGATGGTGTCGACCGCGTCATGCCAGACCAGGTCCATCAGCTGCGCGCGCGAATAGATGCGCCCGGGATGCTGCAGCAGCAAGGCGAGCAGCCGGTATTCGTAGCGTGTGAGGTCGAGCCACTGCCCGCGCCAGGCCAGGCGCGCGCCGTCGGCGTCGAGCGTGAAGCCATCGGGCGGAGCGGCTTCCTGCGCGGGGGGGGCCTGCGCGGCGCGCATGCCGGTGCGCCGCAGGATCACCCGCACCCGCGCCGCCAGTTCGCGCGGCGAGAACGGCTTCACGACGTAATCGTCGGCGCCGATCTCCAGCCCGACGATGCGGTCGATTTCCTCGTTGCGCGCGGTGAGGAAGATCACCGGCACATCGGAGAAGGTGCGCAAGGTGCGGCAGACTTCGAAGCCGTTGATGTCGGGCAGGCCCACGTCCAGGATCACCAGGTCCGGCGCCTGCGCGCGCAGGCGTTCCAGCGCCGCGCCGCCGAGCGCGCAATGCTCCACCGCCATGCCGTCTGTCGCGAGCGCATAGAGGATGGTGTCCGCGATCGCGGATTCGTCTTCAATGACCAGGATGCTGGGTGATTTCGTCAAGGCTGGGCTCGGTTCGGGCTCGGTTCTGGGTTGGTTGCGGTGGCGCGCCGCCGCCGCGTTGGTTTGCTCTATAATAAGCGGGTCGCGCCGATTTGATGACTGGCTTGCGGGCGCGCGGCGGCATGGTAACTCCTGAAGTCACTGATTCGGGGGAAACCGGCAGCCAATATAAATGCGGCTAAAGAGGTGGGTCGGTACCCTGCCACGCAAGGCACCGGCACGCGGGACGCAAGACCCGTGCAAAACCCGATTTGGCTGCGCCATCGTTGATGCCATGTTTGATGTCATGTGCACGCAACGTCCACGCAATGCCGGTCGGGTTTTTTTACGCCCGTTTGCCAACGGGCCTATTCCATGACAGACGTAGCTCCGCCTCTTGCCGCGCTGGCCCTGCCGTCCGACTCGGTCGGCATTGTCGAGCCGCAGTGCATGCATTTTCCCGAGCCGTTGAAGCTGCGCAACGGCACCTCGATCGCCGACTACGACCTGATGGTCGAGACCTACGGCACGCTCAACGCCGCGCGTTCCAACGCCGTGCTGGTGTGCCATGCGCTCAATGCCTCGCACCACGTGGCCGGCGTGTACGCGCACGACCTGCGCGACGTGGGCTGGTGGGACAACATGGTCGGGCCCGGCAAGCCGCTCGACACCAACCGCTTCTTCGTCATCGGCGTCAACAACCTCGGCTCGTGCTTCGGCTCGACCGGGCCGATGAGCCCCAATCCCGCCACCGGCCAGCCCTACGGCGCCACCTTCCCGGTGGTCACGGTGGAAGACTGGGTCAACGCCCAGGCGCGCGTGGCGGACAGGTTCGGCATCAGCCAGTTTGCCGCGGTGATGGGTGGCAGCCTCGGCGGCATGCAGGCGGTGGCCTGGAGCCTGATGTATCCGGAGCGGCTGCGCCATTGCATCGTGGTGGCTTCCACGCCCAAGCTGTCGGCGCAGAACATCGCCTTCAACGAGGTGGCGCGCAGCGCCATCCTGTCGGACCCCGACTTCCACGGCGGCAATTACTACGCGCACGGCGTCAAGCCAAAACGCGGCCTGCGCGTGGCACGCATGATCGGCCATATCACGTATTTGTCCGACGAGGACATGGCGGAGAAATTCGGCCGCGAGCTGAAGACCGACGATATCCGCTTCTCCTTCGATGTCGAGTTCCAGGTGGAGAGCTACCTGCGCTACCAGGGCGACAAGTTCGCCGAGTACTTCGATGCCAACACCTACCTGCTGATCACGCGCGCGCTCGATTACTTCGATCCGGCGCTGGCCTTCGGCGGCGATCTCACGCGCGCGGTGTCGCACACGCAGGCCAGCTTCCTGGTGGCCAGTTTCACCACCGACTGGCGCTTCGCGCCGAATCGCAGCCGCGAGCTGGTCAAGGCSYTGCTCGACAACAAGCGKCCGGTCAGCTACGCGGAGATCGACGCACCGCACGGCCACGACGCCTTCCTGCTCGACGACCCGCGCTATCACAACCTGATGCGCGCCTACTACGAACGCATCGCCGAGGAGATAGGCGCATGAATGCCGCGGCCAACCCCAATATCCTGGCGCTGCGCCCAGACTTCCGCGCCATCGCGCGCTGGATCGAACCCAACTCCACCGTGCTCGACCTGGGCTGCGGCGACGGCAGCCTGCTGCGCGTGCTGCAGGATGAGCTCGACGTGCAGGCCTACGGCATCGAGATCCAGGACGACGGCGTGCTGGCGTGCGCGCAGAAGGGCGTGCACGTGATTCAGCAGAACCTGGAAGGCGGCCTGGCGCTGTTCGAGGACAAGAGCTTCGATACGGTGATCCTGTCGCAGACGCTGCAGACCATCCACAACACCGCGCAGGTCTTGCGCGAGACGCTGCGGGTGGGGCGCGAATGCATCGTGTCCTTCCCCAACTTCGGCTACTGGCCGCACCGGCTGTCTGTGTTCCGCGGGCGCATGCCGGTGTCGGAGGCGCTGCCTTACCAGTGGTACAACACGCCCAACGTGCGGGTCCTGACCATCAGCGACTTCGAGTCGCTGGCGTCCAAGGTGGGGCTGCGCATCCTTGACCGCGTGGTGATGCACGAGGGTGTGACCGTCAACTGGGGGACGAACTGGCGCGGCAGTCTGGCGGTGTACCGCGTCTGTTCCACCTGAGCGTGAGCGGACAGGGCGCGGCGAAGCTTCGTCTAGGCGCACGCCGCGCCCTGCTCCAGGGCGGCCTGCATCACAAGGTGATCGATGAAGGCGCGGACCTTGGGGGCAAGGTGGCGCGTCGGCGTATAGACCGCAAAAGCGGTGCCCACGTAAGGCTCCAGGATTTCCCAGTCGTCCAGCACCGGCACCAGGCTGCCTGACGCCAGCGCGGCCACGGGGGAGAAGTCGGGCACCAGTCCGATGCCGCCGCCGGCCTGTGCCATGGCGACAATCGCCGCGCTGTTGTTGAGCGTGACCCGCGGCGGGATGCGCAGCGTCACTGTCTGTCCGTCCTGCTTGTGCCGCAGGCTCCAGCGTTCGCCAAAGGCGCCATAGCCCAGGTAGAGGCAGCGATGCCCGGCCAGCGCCGCCGGCTCGGTGGGCGTGCCATGCCGGGCCAGCCAGTCCGGGGCGGCCACCAGCCGGTAGCGCACCGCGCGGATCGGCCGCGCCGCCAGCCCCGGCGCCAGTTCGCGCGCAATGCGGATGGCCACGTCGACGCCTTCTTCCACCAGGTCCACCATGCGGTCGGCCAGCGTCAGTTGCAGATCCAGCCCGGGATAGCTGTCCAGCAGGGCCGGCAGCCGCGGCGCCAGCCAGGCCTGCCCGAACACCACCGGCGCGCTGATCCGCAGCAGGCCGTGCGGCGTGCCGGCGTGGTCGCCTGCCAGCGTGTTCACCTCCTGCGCGGCCGCCACCATGCGCGCGCAGGCGGCGTGCACCGCTTGTCCCAGTTCGGTCAGGGCGAAGGCGCGCGTGGTCCGCTGCAACAGGCTGCCGCCGATGGCCGCCTCCAGCCGTGTCACATGGCGGCTGACGGCCGAAGGCGTCATGCCTAGCTCGCGGGCGGCGGCGGAGAAGCTGCCGCATTCCACCACCCTGGCGAATACCGCCATGGCGTTCAGCTGTGCGATTGGCATGGCCTGTCTCCTGAATTTGTGACTACAGGTCAAATGGTAATTGCTTATCGGGCGGATTGTTGACCTGCCTGCATGGTGGAACAATAGCGGCCATTGGCACGAAGTACGCAGGAGACTCCCATGAACATCGATCAATCCGGCACCGCCGCCGCTTCGCCGGCCGGCGCATCGGCGTCACCGGCCACGGAACCGGTCCGGCGCGGCGGCGCGTGGCGCATGGTGGCCGCCATGACGCTGTCGGGCACCATCGGCTGGTTCGTCGTGACCAGCGGACAGTCACCGCTGGACGTTGTGTTTTTCCGCTGCATCTTCGGCGGCGCCGCCCTGCTGGGCACGCTGGCCCTGCGCCGCGGCTGGCAGCCCATGCGCAGCCGGGACTGGGGCTGGCTGGCGCTCGGCGGTGTCACGCTGATCCTCAACTGGCTGGCCCTGTTCTCCGCCTATTCGTATAGCGGCATATCGGTGTCCACGGTTGTCTATCACACCCAGCCATTTTTCCTGCTGCTGCTTGCGGCGGCGTTCCAGCGCGAGGCCATCGCCCCGGGGCGGCTTGCCTGGCTGGTGCTGGCCTTTGGCGGGGTGGTGCTGATCACCGGGCTGGAGCACGGCGGCGCCAGCGGCGGCATGCTGTACGGGGTGGCGCTGGCGATGCTGGCGGCCTTGCTGTACGCCGTCACCACCATGGCCACGCGCCGCCTCAAGGGCATTCCGGCAGGGCAGATCGCGGGTTTGCAGATGGTGATGGGGGTGGTCCTGCTGTTCCCGCTTGCGCACCCGGCCGTGGAGACGTTTGGCGGGCGCACCTGGGGGGCGTTGCTGGCGCTGGGCCTGGTACATACCGGCGTGATGTACACGTTGCTGTACGGCGCCTTCCAGCRCCTTAACGTGCTGTCGATCGCCACGCTGTCCTTCGTGTACCCGCTGGTGGCCATCGTGATCGACGTGCTGGTGTTCGGGGTCGTGCTCACGCCGCTGCAAGTGGCCGGCATGGCGCTGATCCTGCTGGCAGTGATCGGCAACCAGCTGGGCTGGAATCCGTTCCGGCACGCGCGGACGCAGGGCTGAAGCCAACGGACTGGAGGAGAAGTTCGACGGCGGCACCAGCATCCGTCCATCGTTTGCAGTATTATCGAACGATCGTACTTTTTTGGTCCCAACATGTCAGCCACGCCAGCCAGCCAGACCGTCCATTCCTTCGACCACGCGATCGCGCTGGAGCCGGCGGGCGACAATCTGTTCCACGGACGCACCACGCCCGCCTACTGGAACATGATCGGTCCCTTCGGTGGCATCACGGCGGCAACCCTGTTGCAGGCCGTGCTGCAGCATCCCGCCCGGCTGGGCGACCCGTCCGCGCTGACTGTCAACTTCGCCGGGCCGATCGTCGAAGGGCCGTTCGTGATCGAGGCGCGCCCCGTGCGCACGAACCGCAACACCCAGCACTGGTCCATCGAACTGCGCCAGGGGGACGAGGTGGCAACCACGGCCACCGCCTTCTTCGCGGTGCGCCGCGAGACCTGGAACTGCGGCGAGGCGGTGTTCCCGCAAGTACCGCCGGCGGAAACCGTGGCGCCGATGTCGGGCTTCGCGAAGGTGCGCTGGCTGGATGCTTATGAGTTGCGGCCAGTGCGCGGCGCCAAGCCAAGCACGGAACCGGGCACCGAGCACCCGGACAGCCTGACGCAGTTCTGGCTGCGCGACGCGCCGGCGCGTACGCCGGACTTTGCCGCGATGGCGGCATGGTGCGATACCTTCTACCCGCGCATCTTCCTCAAGCGCGCCGGTTTCGTACCGGCCGGCACGGTGTCGCTGACCACGTATTTCCATGCGGACGCGCCCACGCTGGCCGCGCTGGGTGACAGCCATGTGCTGGGCAGCGCCCAGGCCCAGGTGTTCCGCCAGGGCTTCTTCGACCAGAGCGCGCAGATCTGGAGCCCGCAGGGCGAGTTGCTCGCGACCTCGCACCAGATTGTCTACTACAAGCAGTAAGAGTAAGCGCGTGCTAGCTGGTCTCAGGCCGCGGCGCGGGCCTGCGCCTCGTAGTGGTGCACGGTGTGGCGCATCGCCCATAGCAGCGCCACGCCGGGCAGCGCCGCCACCACGGTGCTGAGGTAGAACGCCGGCCAGCCGAAGGCCTCCACCAGGTAGCCCGAGCTGGGGCCCACATAGACGCGCCCGACCGAGGCCAGCGCCGACAGCAGCGCGTACTGGGTGGCCGAGAACGAGCGGTTGCACAGCGTCATCAGCAGCGCCACGAAGGCCGCCGTGCCCATGCCGCCGCAGAGGTTTTCCACCGCGATGGTGGCGCCCATGGTCCACAGGTGCTGCGGCGTCACCGCCAGGATCCAGTAGCCCAGGTTGGATACAGCCTGCAGGATGCCGAACAGCATCAGCGAGCGATACAGCCCCAGGCGCACCATCAGCGTGCCGCCGAACAGCGCGCCCACGATGGTGGCGGCCAGCCCCAGCGTCTTGTTGACCAGGCCGACTTCGCCAGCCGAAAAACCCACGCCGCGGATCAGGAAGGTGGTGGAGAGGCTGCCGGCAAACGCATCGCCCAGCTTGTAGAGCACGATCAGCAGCAGCAGCCACCAGGCACCGGGGCGCGAGAAGAAGTCGCGCAGCGGGCCCAGAATCGCTTCCTCCATGGAGCGCGGCGTGCGCGCCGGAGATTCCGCCTCGGGCGCCCACAGCAGGCTGAAGATGCCGATGCCCATCAGGCCCGCCATCAGGATGTACATCTGCTGCCAGCCCATCACGCGGTCGGCCAGCCACAGCGCCAGCCCGCCCGACACCAGCATTGCCAGCCGGTAGCCCAGCACCTTGACCGCCGCCCCCACGCCGCGCTCGGGCGCGCGCAGCACGTCGGTGCTGTAGGCGTCGAACACGATGTCCTGGGACGCCGACAGGAAGGCCACCAGCGTGGCCAGTGCCGCCAGCGTCCACAGCGCCTCGTGCGGCGGACAGAAGGCCATGCCCGCGATGCCCAGCACCAGGCCGAGCTGGGTCACCAGCAGCCAGCCGCGGCGCCGGCCCAGCAGCGGCGGCGTGTAGCGGTCCATCAGCGGCGCCCACAGGAACTTGAAGATATAGGCCTGGCCCACCAGGGAGAAGAAGCCGATGGTCTTGAGGTCCAGGCCTTCCACCGTCATCCAGGCCTGCAAGGTGCCGGACGTGAGCGCCAGCGGCAGCCCGGAAGCGAAGCCCAGCGTGAGCATGGCGCCAATGCGGCGATTGCGGAAAATGTCGAGATAGTCTTGGAAGGTCATGAATCAGGATGGCAATCAGGCGGGGCAAGGCGCCGTGTATTATTGCATTACCGTCAGCACAGGCCTGGTGAGCGGGATGCGCCGGGTCCGTGCGGTGCCCTGGCCGCGCCAATCCTTCAGCGCCCTGCTTGCCGAAAACCGCATCCGAGGAATCGCCATGTCCGATCGCCAGCGTTGTCAGAACCGCCACCAGCGGGCCGGGATTGCGTTGCCGCGGCAACTGGCCGCGCTGGCGCTGGCCGCCAGTGCCACGCTTGGCATGGGAGTGGTACAGGCCCAGGGCCAGGCGCAGCCACAGGACGCGGACGAGGGTATCCGCGTGCAACGCGGCGGGGCGTCCATCCGCCAGATCGTGCCGGTGGAGGTCATCGAGCAGCAGGCCTCGCAGGAGTACGAGCAGATCAAGGGGGAAGCGCAGGCCAAGAAGACGCTGGTCGGCGACAACAATCCGCAGTTGCAGCGCCTGCGCGCCATCGCCAGGCGCATCCTGCCGCAGACCACGCGCTGGAACGAGCGCGCGAAGCAATGGAAGTGGGAGGTCAACCTGATCAATGCCAAGCAGGTCAATGCCTTCTGCATGCCGGGCGGCAAGATCGCCTTCTACACCGGCCTGCTCGACCAGCTCAGGCTGACCGACGACGAAGTCGCCATGGTGATGGGGCACGAGATCGCACACGCGCTGCAGGAGCATGCGCGCGAGCGGGCCGCCAAGTCCGAGATCACCAACCTGGGCGCCAACGTGATTTCGCAACTGTTCGGCTTCGGCAACCTGGGCAATATGGCGCTGGGCACCGGGGCGCAGTTGCTCACGCTGCGGTTCTCGCGCTCGGACGAGACCGAGGCCGACCTGGTGGGCATGGACATCGCGGCGCGCGCCGGCTACGACCCGCGCGCCGCCGTATCGCTGTGGCAGAAAATGGGCACGGTGTCCCAATCCACGGCGCAGTCAGGCTCGGAGTTTCTTTCCACCCATCCCTCGGGCCGCACCCGCATCGCCGAACTCGAGAAGCACCTGCCCGAGGTGCTGCCGCTTTATGCCCGCGCGATCGACTCCAGCGTCGGCAAGCTGCCGCCTTACCGCGCCAATATGGCCAACCTGGGCGGCGCGCCGATGGACAGCGGCGACGACGACCGGCAAAAGCCGCTGAAGAAGTAAAGGCGCCAGCGGTACAGGGGCGCATCCTGAGCGAGGATGCCGAGCGGGCTGGTCCGGGCGCTTCGGCCCCAGACAAAAAAAGAGCCACACAGGGTGGCTCTTTTTTTGTTCTCGAGGACGTTGGCTTGCTTCAGGCGCTCAGGCCGGTCGCTTCATCCGCGCCCACATGCACGTTCATGCATTGCACCGCGGCGCCGGCAGCGCCCTTGCCCAGGTTGTCCAGGCGCGCCATCAGCACGATGCGCTCGGCCGAGCCGAACACGAACAGGTCGACGCGGTTGGTGTCGTTGCTGCCCTGCACGTCGAAGAAGCCGCCGTCGAGGTTGGCTTCGTCGCCCACTGGCATCACGCGCACGAACTGCTCGCCTTCGTAGTGCTTGCGGTAGATATCCGCGATCTGCTCGGGCGTGACCTTGCGCGCCAGGCGATCCGGGTACACCGGTACCGTCACGGCCAGGCCTTTGAGGAAGTTGCCGACGATGGGGTTGAAGATCGGCGCTTGCGCCAGGCCGGCCTGCACGCGCATCTCGGGCAGGTGCTTGTGCGCGAGGCCAAGCGAATACGGACGCGGGCTGTCCAGCTTCGGGTTACCGCCGGCTTCGAACTCGGCAATCATCTGCTTGCCGCCGCCGCTGTAGCCGGTCAGCGAGAACGCCGAGACCGGGTAGTCGGCCTGCATCACGCCGGCTTCCACCAGCGGACGCACCGCCATCAGGAAGGCGCTGGCGTGGCAGCCCGGCACCGCGATGCGCTTGCTGGTGCGGATCTTCTCGCGCTGGCCGCGCGTGAGTTCCGGCAGGCCATAGGCCCAGCTGTCGGTGGTGCGGAACGCCGTGCTGGCGTCGATCACGCAGGTATTGGGRTTGGTCACCAGCGMCACGGCTTCRCGCGAGGCSACRTCSGGCAGGCACAGGAAAGMGACGTCSGMGGCATTCAGAAAGCGTGCTCGTTCGGCCGGATCCTTGCGCTTGTCATCGGCGATACGCAGCAGCTCCACGTCGGAACGGCCGGAGAGATAGTCGAGCAACCGGAGACCGGTAGTGCCTTCCTGACCATCTACGAACACTTTGAAAACCATGGCGGACTCACTCGGAAATACGAAAGGTCCCATGCCGGAATCGGATGGGAACCAGCATTGTAACTAGGTTGGGGGACGTCGCAGGGTGCATGCCGCGGTGCATCGCAAATTCCCTTGTTAGTTGTAACCTAGTAGGTTAAATTCGATGGAGAAACATACGCCTCACTGCAGGCT
>NZ_JBFTLX010000070.1:0-27588 GCF_056396665.1 Cupriavidus sp. 05T313
CTGGGCCGCCGCGTGCGCCGGCTGCCACGGCCCCGCGGGCCGCGCGCCCGCGGGGAGCCCGGTGCCGGGCCTCGCCGGCCGCGACAAGTCCGAGCTRGTCCGGCAGATGCAGGACTTCAGGCAAGGCAAGCGCGAAGCCACGGTGATGCAGCAGATCGCCAAGGGCTACAGCGACCAGCAGATCGAAGCCATCGCGGGCTGGTTCGCCGCCGTGCGCTAAGCGCGCCGGCTTGCAACCCGGCAAGGAGACCCTCAGATGCAAAGACGTGAATTCCTCGGCGCGCTCGCCGGCACTGCCGCGCTCGGCGCATTCGGCGCGCAAGCGGCCAGCGCTACCGGCAAGGCAAAGGTGGTGGTGGTGGGCGGCGGCTATGGCGGCGCCACCGCAGCGCGTTACCTGCGCGAATGGAGCGGCCAAGGTATTGAGGTCACGCTGGTCGAGCCCAACGCCAGCCTGGTCTCCTGCCCGCTGTCCAACCTCGTGCTCGCCGGCAGCAAGCGCATCGGTGACATCACCCTCTCCTACGAAGCGCTGGCGAAGCGCCACGGCGTGAACGTGGTGCGCGACCATGTCAACGCGATCGACCCGGCGCGCAGGGTGGTGCGCCTCGCCGGCGGCGGCACGCTGCCCTACGACCGGCTGGTGCTGTCGCCCGGCGTGGATGTGCTCTCTGGCGAGATTCCGGGCCTCGCCCAGCCAGGCGGCGAGCAGATTCTCCACGCCTGGAAGGCCGGCCCGCAAACGGTGGATTTGCGCCGCCAGCTGGAAGCGATGCCCGATGGCGGCACCTTCGCCATCACCATTCCGCTCGCGCCCTACCGCTGCCCGCCCGGGCCCTACGAACGCGCCTGCCTGGTCGCGGACTATTTCAGCCAGGCCAAGCCGCGCAGCAAGGTGCTGATCCTCGACGCCAATCCCGACGTCACCTCCAAGGGCGCGCTGTTCAAGCAGGTCTGGGCCACGCGCTACAAAGGCATGATCGAGTACCGGCCGCAGTACAACACCATCGACGTGGACCCCGCCACCCGCACGCTCAAGTTCGAGGTGCAGGACGACGAGCGCGCCGATGTGCTCAATGTGCTGCCGCCGCAGCGCGCCGGCGCCATCGCCGTGGCAAGCGGGCTGGCTACCGCCAACGGCCGCTGGTGCGAGGTCGACTTCCTTACCTTCGAATCGATCGCCGTGCCCGACATTCACATGCTCGGCGACGCCATCCAGATCGCGCCGCTGATGCCCAAGTCGGGCCATATGGCCAACCAGCACGGCAAGGTGGCGGCGGCGGCCATCGTGTCGCTGCTCGCCGGCCAGGCGCCGAACTCCGAGCCGCTTTACAACAACACTTGCTACAGCTTCACGTCCGCGCGCGAAGCGATCCACATCGCCAGCGTGCATCGCTATGATGCAGCGCAGAAGACCATGGTCACGGTGCCGGGCGCGGGCGGCTTGTCGGCTGCGCCGAACGCGCTGGAAGGCACCTATGCGCAGGCATGGGCGGATGCCATCTGGACCGACATGCTCGGTTGAACGCCCGGCAGGACAACCACGGCGCGCACCGGTGACGGTGCGCGTTGCATATGTCTCCGAGATCGCAGTCAGCCCCGCATCCGGAAACGCGGCGCAAAGGGGTAAACACTATATGCGCAATCACGCATATACGAATATATTGGACGGCATGGACGAGATGGATCGCGTGTTCGAGAAAGTGTCGGGGTATTTCAGTCTGCTGGCGGAACCCACCAGGCTGAAGATCCTGCACGCCCTGTGCGATGGCGAGAAGCCGGTTGGCACCGTGGTGGAAACGGTGGGCTCTTCGCAGACCAATGTCTCGCGGCATCTCACCGCGATGTACCGCGCGGGCGTGCTGTCGCGCCGCAAGGAAGCCAACCTCGTGTTCTACGCCATCGAGGACGAGAGCGTGATTGAGCTGTGCCGCACGGTCTGCGTGCAGGTGGCCAGCCGGCTGGAAGACAGCGCCTTGCCCGCGGGCATGGTCGACCGCTTCATGCCGCAGGCCGCACCGGCGCCGCGCCGCCGTAGCCGCTGAGGCCAGGCGCGTACCGGGGCGCAGGGCAACCGCATTCACGTTCGCACGCAGGTTGTACGGCGGCAGCCCGCATCCGCGGGCGCCGGCCGATAACAGGTTGGCCGACGGCGCTTGCGCGCCGGACGAGCGGACCGGAGGAGACCGCAGTGCCGGAACAGATCCGCCCCGGGCGCATCGTGCGTGCGCCGGAGCATTTCATCAGCGCATCGTTGCAGCAGGACATCGCGCAACATGGCCTGGGCACGCCGGACAGCCCGCGCCGCGACTTCCTGCGCAAGAGCTTCCTGGGCGCCGCGGCCGCGCTGGCCGCCGGTGCCGGCGGCAGGACGCGCGCAGCGCAAAGCGCCGGCGACGACGCCATCCTCACGCCGCAACCCTGGGCCACCACGCTGGGCCAGCCGGTTGCCGCGCACCCCTACGGCCAGCCCTCCGCCTACGAGAAAAACCTGGTGCGGCGCGAGTCGCCGGGGCTGACCCGTGTGTCCGCCGCTTCTGTTTCCTTCGCGCCGCTGCAAGGCTTCTTCGGCATCATCACGCCCAACGGGCTGCATTTCGAGCGTCATCACCAGGGCTGGCAGGACATCGATCCGGCCCGCCACCGCCTGATGTTCAATGGCCTGGTGAAAGCGCCGCGCGTCTACACCATGGACGATCTGATGCGCCTGCCGGCGGTGTCGCGCATGCACTTCATCGAGTGCGGCGCCAACACCGGCATGGAGTGGGGCAACGTGGCGGTGCCCACGGTGCAATACACCCACGGCATGCTGTCCTGCTGCGAATTCACCGGCGTGCCGCTCAAGGTCCTGCTCGACGATGCCGGTGCCGACTTCAAGCGCGGGCGCTACCTGCTTGCCGAAGGCGGCGACGGATCGGGCATGACGCGCACCATCCCGATGGCGCTGGCCGACGAGATCATCGTCGCATGGGGCATGAACGGCGAGATGCTGCGTCCCGAGAACGGCTATCCGCTGCGGCTGGTGGTACCCGGCGTGCAGGGCGTGTCGTGGGTCAAGTGGCTGCGCCGGCTGGAGCTGGGCGACCAGCCGTGGAACACCAAGGACGAGACCGTGCACTACGTCGACATGATGCCCGACGGCATGCTGCGCCAGTACACCTCGATCCAGGAATGCAAATCCGTCATCACCACGCCTTCGGGCGGTCAGCAGATGGTGGGCCCCGGCTTCTACAACATCAGCGGCCTGGCGTGGTCCGGGCGCGGGCGGGTGAAGCGAGTGGATGTTTCCGTCGACGGCGGCCGCAACTGGCGCACCGCGCGGCTGGAAACGCCGGTGCTGTCCAAATGCCTGACGCGCTTCAACCTGGACTGGGCGTGGGACGGCGCCCCCGCCATCCTGCAAAGCCGCGCCATCGACGAGACCGGCTATGTGCAGCCCCGCATGGCGCAGCTGCGCGCGGTGCGCGGCACGCGCTCGATCTATCACAACAACGCCATCCAGAGCTGGCAGGTGGCCGGCAGCGGCGAGGTCTCCAATGTCCACGTTGATTAAGGCCGCCCGCGCCGCGCTGTTTGCCGCCGCCGTGGCGCTGGGCGGGCAGGCGTCGATCGCCGCGACGCCGGCGGAAGCCGCGCGCGCCGCGCTGGGCCGCGCCGCGACGCCGGCCGAGGTCGGGGCATGGGACATCGATGTGCGTCCCGATTTCCAGGGCCTGCCCAAGGGCAGCGGCACGGTGTCGCAGGGACAGAAAATCTGGGATGGCAAATGCGCCTCCTGCCATGGCGATTTCGGTGAATCCAACGAGGTCTTCTCGCCCATCGTCGGCGGCACCACCACCGAGGACATCAAGCGCGGACGGGTGGCTTCGCTGACCGGCAACCAGCCGTATCGCACCACGCTGATGAAAGTCAGCACCGTCAGCACGCTGTGGGACTACATCCACCGCGCGATGCCCTGGAACGCACCGCGCAGCCTGTCCGCCGACGAGGTCTACGCGGTCACCGCCTACCTGCTCAACCTGGGCGATATCGTGCCGGCGGATTTCACGCTGTCGGAGCGCAACATCGCCGTGGTGCAGCAGACCATGCCGAACCGCAACGGCATGACCCTGCAACATGGCTTGTGGCCCGGGCGCGGCCAGCCGGATACGCGTAATACGGCGTGCATGAAGGATTGCGCGGGAACGGTGGAGGTGGCGTCGGCGATGCCGGCCTACGCGCGCGATGCCCACGGCGATCTGGCCGCGCAGCAGCGCACGGTGGGACCCACGCGCGGCGTGGCKATCGGAACCGCCGCGAGCGCGCCCGCGGCGGCCGCGCCGGACGAGAAGGCCGGCGCGAAACTGGCCAGCCAGTACCAGTGCATGGCCTGCCACGCCACGGACCGCAAGCTGGTTGGCCCGAGCTTTACCGAGATCGCGCGCAAGTACAACGGACAGGAAGTGCGGGACACGCTGGCTCACAAGATCAGGGCGGGCGGACAGGGCGCCTGGGGCAGCATGCCGATGCCGCCCCAGGCGCAGATTCCCGATTCCGACCTGCGCACCGTGGTGGGGTGGATTCTTGAGGCAAAATAGCGGACTGGCCGCCACCATGCCCCGTGGCGCGGCCAGCGCGCCGCCGCGCCGGCCAGCCATCCGGCATGGCGGGCAGCGAGTGGCCTATCGCCGTCCCCACGGCTCTTCAAAGTTCGGAGCAATATCCATGAAGCAGTTTGTCATCGCAACGCTGATGCTGGCTTGCGCCGCCTCGGCCAACGCTGCAGTCGATGCCGCCAAGGCCCAGGAAATCGCCAACAAGAACGCCTGCATGGGCTGCCACCAGGTCGACAAGAAGCTGGTCGGCCCCGCCTACAAGGATGTGGCGGCCAAGTACAAGGGCGACAAGAACGCCCTGGCAACGCTGACCAAGAAGGTCAAGAGCGGCGGCGCAGGCGTCTGGGGCCCGGTGCCGATGCCCGCCAATGCTGGCTTGAGCGATGCCGACCTGAAGACGGTCGTGGAGTGGGTGCTGGCAGGCGCCCCGGCCAAGTAAGGCGCCCAGGGCATGCCCTGCCCGGACCGGGTTACGGCTTCGGGACCCAGGGGGCGCCGGTGGCGCCCCTCGCTGTAGGGCGGCAATGCACCGCCCGCTGCCGTGCCGGAAGGCGCGGCAGGCCAATAAACCAGGCCGGTACGGAAAACGCAGGAGAAGAGGAAACAATGCATTCAAAACGACGAGACGTATTGCGGGTCACTTCCGTGCTCGCGCTGATGGCCGCCACCGGCCTGATCAGCAAAGCGCAGGCGGCGGAGTGGAACAAGACCGCCTTCGATGGCAAGAGCGTGGCGGACGTCATCAAGGCGCTCGGCGGCAGCGGCACCGAGAAAAGCACCGCCATTGTCTTTACCGCCCCCGACATCGCCGAAAACGGCGCCGTGGTGCCGGTCGCGGTGACCAGCAATATTCCTGGCACCGAGCAGATCGCGATCCTGGTGGAAAAGAATCCCAATACGCTGGCAGCGGATTTCACCATCCCCGCCGGCACCGAGCCCTTCGTCTCCACGCGAGTCAAGATGGGCCAGACCTCGATGGTGTACGCCGCCGTCAAGGCCGGCGGCAAATGGTATGTGGCGTCCAAGGAAATCAAGGTGACGCTGGGCGGTTGCGGCGGCTGAGGCCACGCTCCCATCCCCCCACGCGGATTTCCCGCCCCACCACTACCTGAAAGAGGAAAGAACATGGCAGACCCGATGCGCGTACGTGCCGCCGAGAATGGCGGCGTGGTCGACGTCAAGATCCTGATGAAACACGACATGGAAACCGGCCAGCGCAAGGATGCGGGCGGCAAGACCATTCCGGCCTGGCATATCCAGAGCGTGACGGCGCAGTGCAAGGGCAAGGACGTATTCCAGGCCCAGTTCGGCCCGGCCGTGTCCAAGGATCCCTTCCTGAACTTCAAGTTCAAGGGCGGCGCCAAGGGCGACAAGGTCACGGTGACCTGGATCGACAACCGCGGCGACAAGCGGACCGACGAAGCCACCATTTCCTGATCGGAGCAGGTACGGGCCTGGCCGAGCGGGCGGCCGCATCCTCTGCTATGGTTCAGGTCGAATGTCGGACCCGGGCTGGCGCATGTTGCGCGCAGGGGAGCGACCGGAAGGATAGGAATCATGCGGCGAGCATTCATTCGAGCAACGGCGGCCCTGGCCGCGATCGGCTTGTCGGCCAAGGCGGCGGCGCAAGCGGCACCGGCGGCCGCCGGCAAGGGCGGGCGCGTCAAAGTGGTCTACCAGTTGTCCGAAGGCACGGACCAGGCGGTGCGCGCCATGGCCAACCTGCGCAACCACCTGAACGCAGCGCCAGACACCAGGATTGTGGTGGTGGCCTTCGGCTATGGCGTGGATTTCATCGTGGAAGGCGCGCGTGACGCACGCGGCAATACGTTCGAGGCGGCGGTCGGCGCGCTGGCCAGTTCCGGCGTCGAGTTCCGCGTCTGCCGCAACACGCTGACGGCGCGCAAGATCCCCGAGTCCAGCCTGCTGATGGAAGCCAAGGTCGTACAGGCGGGCGTGGTCGAAGTGGCCAGGCTGCAGTTTGATGAAGGCTATGCCTATATCAAGCCGTAAGTAGCATCCGCGCGGGAGCCGGCGCAAACCGGGTGCCGCGCTACGGGAAGACAAGCAATAAGACCGGCCCGCACGGCCTGGCGCCACATGGCGGCAGGCTTCCGAGGCCCCGAGGAGAAGCCCCATGAAATCGATCAGACGCCGCCACACGGGCGCCGCGCTGGCGCTGGCCGGCACTGTGGCGCTGGCCGCCGCCGCCGTGCACGCCCAGGGCAGCACCGCCGAGGAAATCGCCAAATACCGGCAAATGCTCGCCGAGGGCAATCCCGCCGAGCTGTGGGAAGCCGCCGGCGAAGAACTCTGGAAAAAACCCGGCGGCCCCAAGAACGCCTCGCTCGAACAATGCGACCTGGGCAAGGGCCCCGGCGTGACCAAGGGCGCTTACGCCGAACTGCCGCGCTACTTCAAGGACACCAACCGCGTGATGGACCTGGAGCAACGCCTGGCCTATTGCCGCGTGACGCTGCAGGGCCTGACCCAGGAAGAAGCGCTGAAGAACCCCTTCGCCTCCACCGGCAAGCCGTCCGACATCGAGCGCCTGGTGGCCTTCCTGACCGGCGAGTCGCGCGGCGTGAAGATGAACGTGCAACTGGCCCATCCCGAAGAGAAGCGCGTATATGCCCTGGGCCAGAAGATGTTCTTCTACCGCGGCGGCGCCTACGACTTCGCCTGCGCCACCTGCCACGCCGTCGATGGCCAGCGCATCCGCCTGCAAGAGCTGCCCAACCTGCTGACCCGGCAAGGCGCCCAGGCTGCCTACACCACGTGGCCGGCCTACCGCGTCTCGCAGGGCGAGGTGCGTTCGATGCAGCACCGCCTCTACGATTGCCTGCGCCAGCAGCGCTTTCCCGAGCCCGCCTATGGTTCCGACGTGATCACGGCGCTGAGCCTGTTCCTCGCCAGGAATGCCAACGGCGGCACGTATGACGGTCCGGCCATGAAGCGCTGAGCAAGGGAGAGCACAGATGAAACAAGCGCGTAGATACACACAAGGCAAGCTCGCCGCGGTCACGTTTGCCCTGCTGGCCTGCGTGGGCATGGCTCACGCGGAGGACAGCGCCAAGCCGGCCAGGGCCGCGAAGCCTGCCAAGGCCGCCGCCGTCAGCGGCGCCGACATGAAGACGCTGATCGAAAGCTCCTTCACGTCCAAGGGTCCCGCCACGGTCGAAGGCGTGCTCGATCGCGACGCCATGCAGAAGGCGTGCAGCGACTACCCGGACCGCTCCAAGGTGCCGGCGGCGGTGGCCAGGAAAATCGAAGCCGCCGAGTTCAAGCAGATCAAGTACCCTGCCGACAAGCAGTGGCTGGGCGACTGGAAGGAAGGCGAGAAGACCGCCCAGAACGGCCGCGGCATGCAGTTCTCCGACGCCGTCGGCGGCGTCAACGGCGCGAACTGCTACGCCTGCCACCAGATGACCAAGGCCGAGATCTCCTTCGGCAATATCGGTCCGTCGCTGTACCAGTACGGCAAGCTGCGCGGCGATTCGGAAGCGGTGCTCAAGTACACCTGGGGCAAGATCTGGGATTCCAGCGCCTTTGCGGCCTGCTCCAACATGCCGCGCTTCGGCCACAAGGGCATCCTCACCGAGCAGCAGATCCGCGACGTGATGGCGTTGCTGCTGGACCCGGCCTCGCCGGTCAACCAGTAAGGCACCGCGATGGCGACCGGCGGTATGGCCATCAACTTCCGACGGACGCTGCTGCTCGCGGTGCTCGCCTGGAGCGGTGCGGCCGCGGCACTGGAGGTGGGCGACACCGTGCGCCTGCCTGCGGTGCAACTGCTCGACGGCCGCACCATGACTGCCGCCCAACTGGCCGGCAAACCACTGGTGCTGGAGATCTGGGCATCGTGGTGCCCCTTCTGCGCGCTGCAGAACCCGCGCCTGCAGAAGCTCTACGACAGTACCGGCGGCGCGCGCGGCGGACTGGGGGTGCTGGCGGTAACCATCGACCGTGATCCGACGGAAGCCGCCGCCTACATGGCGAAGCGCGGCTACACCTTCCCCGCCACCATGGACACGCCCGCGCTGCGCGCCGCGCTCGGCAAGCGCAAGGGCCTGCCCGAGCTGTACGTGATCGACGCCGATGGCAAGGTCGTGCAGAAGGAGGTCGGCGAGATGCTGGAAGAAGAAGTCGCGGCACTGGCGAAGTACGCCAGGCCAACGCCGAAGTAGCCGCATTCGGCCACGAGACGCCGGGTCACCGCTGCCCGATACCGGCGCATGCAATCCACTGGAAGAGACGATGAACCGACGCGAGTTCCTGCAGGTGCTGGCCATTGCCGGCGCCGGCGGCATGACCTTTCCCGCCACCGATGCACAGGCCGCGCAGGCCGCCGGCAAGCTCTATGACGTGCCGCGCTTCGGCAATGTGCACCTGCTGCATTTCACCGATTGCCATGCGCAGCTGCGGCCGCTGTATTTCCGCGAGCCCAACGTCAACCTCGGCGTGGGCGACTACGCGGGCAAGCCGCCGCACCTCGTCGGCCAGGCCTTCCTGCGCCACTACGGCATCGCGCCCGGCAGCGCGCAGGCGCATGCCTTCACCTATCTCGATTTCACTGAAGCCGCGCGCCGCTACGGCAAGGTGGGCGGCTTCGCCCACCTCGCCACGCTCATCAAGCAACTCAAGGCCGGCCGGCCCGGCGCGCTGCTGCTCGACGGCGGCGATACCTGGCAGGGCTCGGCCACCGCGCTGTGGACGCGCGGGCAGGACATGGTCGACGCCGCGCTCGCCCTCGGCGTGGACGTGATGACCCCGCACTGGGAGATGACGCTCGGCGCAGAACGCGTCACCGAGATCGTCGAGCGAGACTTCAAGGGCAAGGTCGCCTTCCTCGCGCAGAACATCAAGACCAACGACTTCGGCGATCCCGTCTTCGACCCCTACGTGATCCGCGAGATGAACGGCGTGCCGGTCGCCATCATCGGCCAGGCCTTTCCCTACACGCCGATTGCCAACCCGCGCTACTTCACGCCCGACTGGACCTTCGGCATCCAGGAAGAAAACCTGCAGCAAGTCATCGACCAGGCGCGCGGCAAGGGCGCGCAGGTCGTCGTGCTGCTGTCGCACAACGGCATGGACGTGGACCTCAAGCTTGCCTCGCGCGTGCGCGGCCTCGACGCCATCCTCGGCGGCCACACCCACGACGGCATGCCCGCGCCGGTGGCGGTCAAGAACGCCGGTGGCACCACGCTCGTCACCAACGCCGGCTCCAACGGCAAGTTTCTGGGCGTGCTCGACTTCGACGTCAAGGGCGGCAAGATCGGCGGCTTCCGCTACCGCCTGTTACCCGTCTTCGCCAACTACCTCGCCGCCGATCCGGCCATGGACGCGCTGATCGCCAAGGTACGCGCGCCGTACGAAAAGCAGCTCGGCGAAGTGCTCGCCCGCAACAGCGGCCTGCTGTACCGCCGCGGCAATTTCAACGGCACCTTCGACCAGCTGATCCTCGACGGCCTGATGGACGTGCAGGGCGCCGAGATCGCGTTCTCACCCGGGTTCCGCTGGGGAACCACGCTGTTGCCGGGCCAGGCCATCACCATGGAACACCTGATGGACCAGACCGCCATCACGTACCCGCACACCACCGTCACGACGATGAGCGGGGAGACCATCAAGACCATCCTCGAAGACGTGGCGGACAACCTGTTCAACCCGGACCCCTACTACCAGCAGGGTGGCGACATGGTGCGCGTGGGCGGGCTGCAATACGCGATTGACCCCACCGCCGCGATGGGCCGGCGCATCACCGACATGCGGCTCAAGGGCCGGCCCATCGACGCCGGCAAGACCTACAAGGTAGCCGGTTGGGCGCCCGTGTCGGAAGACGCCCGCCAGAGCGGCAGCCCCCCGATCTGGGACCTGATGGCGCAGTGGCTGCGCACCTCCGGCGAGGTCACGGCACGCCCGCTGAACGTGCCGACCGTGCGCGGAATGACCGGTAACGCAGGCATGGCGGCGTGATTGATATGCTGGCGAAAACTGGGCTACAATCAGCCGTCACGGGCCGATAGCTCAGCTGGGAGAGCGCTGCGTTCGCAATGCAGAGGTCGGGAGTTCGATCCTCCTTCGGTCCACCATACGAATACTCATGAAATCAAGGGCTTGGCAATGCGCCAAGCCCTTTTTTCTTTCTGGTTTCCTCAGATTTCTGTTCGGCTAGTCTCCACGCACCGGCTAGGTGTCCCGATCGTCCGCCAGGCTGGCGGAACCGCGCCGCTTCAGCGCCCCGATGAACGTGGCCCAGGCGAAGGGACGTGGATCGGCCAGCATGCTCATGGCGCGTGCGTAGTCGAGGGTCAGGCCCGGCGTCCACGCCATCGTTGCGGCGCGCTTGCGTAGGTGCGCCGCCACCCACAGTTCAGGAGTCAGTACCAGGCGGAACAACGGCCACCACCCGTCCAGCCGCGCCCATACGCGCGCGCCGGCGCCTTCCAGCGCGGCATCGAGCGCCCGTGCCACAGTACTTGAACAGTTGCGGTGGGTCAGGTTGTACGTGGTGTCATGCTGATAGGCATCCCAGAATGCGCGCAGGCGCTGCGCGTCGTAGTTGCGGATGCGCACCTGCACCGTCGACGGGCACCACGCTTTCGATTCGGTGGGGTAGTCGGGTTGGAACGTGCCGGGTACGTCGTTCTCGCGCGTGGCGCGCAGCAGTCGGGTGAAATCGTCGGGCGCGCGGTCGATCTCGACCGCCGGATACAGGCTGATGTAGATGCCTTCTGGCGATTCCAGCGCSGCRTGGCCKGTSGAAATSACGCCRTYGCGGTCCACSGCGGCGATRTAGCGGTCGATGATCGGCTGGCGGCGCGCTTCGGTCTTTGCGGATCCGACCGGCGTCCACACGTGCACGGTCAGCGCGTGTTCGTCGGCGGCGGGCGGGCCGCTCCATGTCGTGAGTCGCTGGTCCGCATCATCGGCCGGGCCGGCTTCCGGTGTGTCACGCAGTCCCGGATTTCCGGCCAGCCTGCGCACGCGCGATGCGAGCAGCAGCATGTTCCAGCCACCGAAGATCAGCCCAAGGCCCACGCAGTAAGGCACGGTGCCCGCGTAGTGCGTAGGGTAGGGCTGGATAAAGAAGATTGCCACCGCAATCTCGACGATACCGCCGGCCATCGCCAGCCGCCACGTACGAAAGCGCACCACGCGTGCCGATGCCACCTGCAGCAGCCCGTCGGCCAGAAACAGCAGACCGAACAGCAGCGACAGAATCATGTGGCCATGGTGATGGCCGGCCAGCACCAGGATCGCCGCCACGCTGAACGCCATGCCCTTGACATAGCGCAGCGTGCGCTGACCGCCCATTCCGGTCCACGCCACCGCCATCGTGGCTAGCCCTTCGAGCAGCAGCAGCCATGCAAACGGTTCGATCGGGAAATCGAGACGGTCATCGAGTGCGTCGATAAACAGCACCACCCCGGTGATCAGGCTGATGCCACCGGCCCAGGCCAGTGCGCGCCATCGCGTACGCAAGTAATCCACGCCAAGGATTAGCATCAGCAGGCGAACCATCGGCAATCTCCGGATCGTGTCAAAGGAATGCTCGCCGGATTTTACCGTTGGATCGCCGGTCCTTGGGCTCAGGCAGCCACATTCCGATTGTCGACAATCGCCCTATAGCGTGGTGCTGGGGTGTTGCGCGACAGCTGCTCCCCCATCGCACCGCACGCGGCCTCATAGGCGTGCCAGTGTTCGATCATGCAACGACGGGATCGTGATCAGTGCGCCCTGATGGAACCCACATGCGGATATCGCTGCGGTCACACTTGAATCTCAGGCAATCTGACCGTGCGGGCGACAGTGGAACGGTTGGATGCTGCTGGCGTTCGCGTCCATTGCTTGGCGCTCGGGGGTGTGGACCTGACCAGTCCTGCAGGGAAGATGACGATGGGCGTGATCAACGCCGTGGCCGAATTCGAGCGTGACCTTGTCATTGAGCGGACACAGGCGGGCTTGCGTCGGGCAAGGGCAGAAGGCAAGACGTTCGGCAGACCATCAGCCTGTTGCTAACACTACCCTGCGCGCTCTGCCGACAACAAACCAGGCAACGCAGACGCCCCAGCGTTTGGAAGATATCGTGCGCATCGCGTGCCGTTCGAGCGGGCGCTTCTGAAGCGCCGGCAACCTGAAATCCTCGAACGGATCTCTACGGCCCGGAGCAATGCGGCCGCACCAAGTGCGCCAGGTTCGGAGCCAGGATGCTGCCGGTGGCCCCGAGGGGGCCCACGCACTCCCCTCACTGCCCCTGCGGCCTTCTGGTCTTCTGCGAGACCGGGATCACCGATGGTCCCGCAGCTACAGGTGCCGGCGCGGATGGCGCCGGAGAGGCCCGGAGTTGGCTGGCAACGGTACTCGGTACACGCAAGGTCGCGATACCTTCGGATTCGTGCAGTGCCTGGCCGTTGTCATAGCCGGTGGAGACGGCTTCAAGGTAGCCTGGCATAAACGTTTGCTCGGGCGTGACCACTGACTTGACCGGCGCGGCGGGCTGCGCGTATGCCACGCAGTTGACACATAGCGCGAGCACGCGAATCAGCAAGACGGCTTGCCGCAGCTTGCGCACGGCGCCCCGCACCGGCGAGTTGGTCCGGCTCTCTCGTGGTTCATAGCAATGGATCTTCATGACGGTTCTCCGAAGGAGCGGATGCTCCGGGTGGGAAGACGAGCTTCGGCGCCGCGCTCGAAGCTGTTAACCGCATGGACCGTGCCATCCCCTGAATGGCGGAAATAGCGTATACACCGCCACGTTCTCGCTCAGGGTGTTGGGTGAATGCAGACAGGTGCGCCTGCCAACGTGGGGCCTTGCGCAACATGTGCTGCGCAAGGCGTGGGCGAATCCCCCGGCCTGTGGATAACTGCGCGAAACCCTGGGGATAAGCAGGCAGGAAAGCTGTGCCCCGGCTGGGGGCGGGTTGTGGGGCGTATACGTACAACTTTGAGGCGGTTTTTGCGCGCCACGTATACGTCACCGAGATATCCCGTGAACTCAGGCTAATACCTGGCACTTATCTTGTTCGCAAGTCCTTGAACAGAAAGGGGAAAACAAGCTTATCCACGGAAAATCGGGTCGTTTACCTACTACTACTATATTGGTATACGTAAACAATATAGAAAGACAGAAGGCAACCGTTGCGGGATACGTATACGCGGTCCGCCTTTGATTCGCTGCGTCGCAGCGTATACCTTCCGCATATCGCACCGCCAACGTTAACCCGTCTCCTCAGCGCGGCACCTTGAATGTCTTTCTCGCCAGCAGAGCTTCCTCGCGAGTCGAGCAGCCTTCCATATGGTCGTTAACCAGGCCCATGGCCTGCATCAACGCATACATCGTGGTGGGACCGACAAAGCGCCACCCGCGCTTCTTAAGGTCCTTGGACAGTGCCGTCGATTCGGGCGAGATAGCCATGGTGCGCAGCACTTCCGGCGTCAGCAGCGCTGGCCGGCTGGCGGGATCCGGCTCGAAGCGCCAGAAGTAGGCGGCCAGCGACGGCTCCGTCTCCAGCAGTTCGCGGGCGCGTTGCGCGTTGTTGATGGCCGCCTCGATCTTGCCCCGGTGCCGCACGATGCCGGCGTCGCCCAACAGCCGCTGGATATCGCGCTCGCCGAAACGCGCCACCTTGTCGATCTCGAAGTTGGCGAAGGCGCGGCGGAATGCCTCGCGCTTGCGCAGGATGGTCAGCCAGCTCAGCCCCGCCTGGAAGCCTTCCAGGCATAGCTTCTCGAACAGGCGGCGGTCGTCGTCGACCGGAAAGCCCCACTCGCTGTCGTGGTAGTGGCAATAGTCCTCAAGGGTGCCGCACCAGCCGCAGCGCACGCGCTCCGCCTGTACGGCTTTCCCGGCCACCTTTTTCGCTGCCTTTCTTGCCACGCTGTTGTCTGCTGCCATGGGTGCGTTCTCCTTCGATCCGCCATCTTAAAGCGACTCGCGCGGCATGTCCTGCCCGCACGGACGCACGATGCGTTTGCTACGATGCCGGCCGTGAAGAACGATTTTCTTGAGGACTGACATGGACAAACGACTGGCGACCATCGAAGAAGACGGCTGGCAGCTCGACGACGGTGAAGTCATCGGCGAGGCGCACCCGGAGACATTCTGGGTGCCGCCGCTGGAAGACCGGCAGGCGCTGCAGCCCGGCCAGCTGGTGAAGCTGATCTTTCGCATCGTTACCACCGACGAGCAGGACCGCGACGAGCAGCACGTGGAGCGCATGTGGGTGGTTGTCACCGGGCGCGAGGGGGATCTCTACAGCGGGGAACTCGACAACCAGCCCTACTGCACGGAGGAGATGGAACCCGGCATGCCGCTGTGGTTCGAGCCGCGGCACGTGATCAACATCCATAGCGACGAAGAATGACCGCGGGGCCGGCCGGCATGGCTGGCATCGCCTGACGATGTCGCCCTCGCGCTACACTGGGCGCGCATGATTCAGGCGGTTCCCCGTGCCGGCAAACGCTGTATCGGTGCCACTGGCCGCCGATCTCCCCAACCTTCCTAGGCGAAATCTCATCTGATGCGTTGGATATTCGCGGTGATTGGCTTGCTGCTCGGCGCCGCGGCGGCCGGGTTTGGCGGTGCCCTGACGGGCGCGATACTGGGCTTCGGCTTTGGCTGGATGGTCAGCGACCGGCCTGCGCGGCCACGGCCCGATGGGGAGGCACAGGGCGCGCCGGAGGCGCCTTCGCTCGCGGCTCGCGTGGCGCGCCTCGAGCAGGAACTGGCCACGCTCAAGCGCGAGATGGCGCAGTTGCGCGGCGAGACCTCGGCGATGCCCCAGCAGGCTGACGCAGTGGAAGGTACGCCAGCGGCGCACGGATTCCCGGCATTCGAACCGGCATCGGCGGAAGGCCCGGTGGCGGCCGCAACGGCGATGCCCGAGCCGTCGTTCGCTCCGGCGGCCAGCCTTCCGCCAACTTTCCCTTCTGTGCCGGCCCCGGTTCGTGCTCCCACGGCATCCGCACCGATCTCCGTCGCCGCCGCGGACCTGCCCGCGCCACACGTGGAACCCTCGCTCTCGTCCGCATTCGCCCCGCAGGAGCCCGATTTCATCGAACGCGCGGTGTCCGCCGCGCGCGGCTGGCTGCTGGGCGGCAACAGCGTGGTACGGGTCGGCATCCTGATCCTCTTCTTCGGCGTGGCCTTCCTGCTCAAGTTTGCCTCCGACAATGCCATGCTKCCGGTCGAATTCCGGCTGGCGGGCG
The DNA here is from genome assembly GCF_056396665.1 of Cupriavidus sp. 05T313. Classification (NCBI taxonomy): domain Bacteria; kingdom Pseudomonadati; phylum Pseudomonadota; class Betaproteobacteria; order Burkholderiales; family Burkholderiaceae; genus Cupriavidus; species Cupriavidus sp. 05T313. The sequence goes on from NZ_JBFTLX010000070.1 coordinate 15,810, forward strand.
TGGCTGYCGGCGCGGTCGCGCTGCTGGCGGCGGGCTGGCGGCTGCGCGAGCGGCGCGCTGCCTATGCCCTGGTGTTGCAGGGCGGCGGCGTGGGCGTGCTGTATCTGACCGTGTTCGCCGCCACCAAGCTCTACGGCCTGTTGCCGGCCGCGGCGGCCTTCCCGCTGATGGTGGCCATCTGCGCGCTCGCCGGCGGCCTGGCGGTGCTGCAGAACGCTCCGGTGCTGGCATTCACCGGCAGCGCGGGTGGCTTCCTCGCTCCGGTACTGATTTCCACTGGCGGTGGCAGCCATGTGATGCTGTTCAGCTACTACGCGCTGCTCAATGCCGGCATCTTTGCCATTGCCTGGTTCCGGGCCTGGCGCCCGCTCAACCTGCTGGGCTTTGCGTTTACCTTCGGCATCGGCACGGCGTGGGGCGCGCTCAACTACCGGCCTGAACTGCTGGCTACCACCGAGCCGTTCCTGCTCCTGTTTTTCCTGATGTACACGGGCATCGCGCTGCTCTACGCGTTGCGCCGGCAGGTCAGCCTCAAGGACTACGTCGACGGCACGCTGGTGTTCGGCACGCCGCTGCTGGCGATGGGCCTGCAAGCCGCGCTGGTGCGTCATATTCCTTTTGCCATGGCATGGAGCGCGGTCGCGCTCGCAGCGTTTTATCTCGGCCTGGCCGCGTGGTTGTCGGCGCGCCGCGATCGCCTGGGCATGTTGTTCGAAGCCATGCTGGCACTGGGCGCGATCTTTGCCACGCTGGCCGTGCCGCTGGCCTTCGACGGGCGCACCACCAGTGCCGTGTGGGCGGTGGAGGGCGCCGCCGTGGTGTGGGTGGGCGTGCGCCAGCAGCGCCGCCTGGCGCTGGCGTCGGGGCTGCTGCTGCAACTGGCGGCCGGCGTGGCTTTCGCGGCGGGCAGCCTGTTCGCGTCCACGCCACTGGCGTGGCCAGTGCTGAACGGCCGCTACGTGGGCACGCTGCTGCTGGCGGTGTCCGGTGTTTTCAGCGGCTGGCGCCTGCACGGGCGAGAGGCGCGCGCCTGGTTCGCGCCATCCGTGCCGCTGGGCCTTGCCGCCGCGGCGTGGGGCCTGTTGTGGTGGCTGGGTGGCGGCGTGGTCGAGATCCATCACTGGTACGACGTGCTCGACTGGGCCGTGCGCGCGCTGCTCGCCACGCTGGCGCTGTTCGCGGTGTTGAGCGCGTGGCTGGCGCACCTGGCGCGGCGCGTGCTGGCATGGCCGCTGGCCGGCAAGCCTGCGCTGGCCATGACGCCGGTGCTGGCTATCCTGGGCGCGCTCAGTTGCGCGATCTGGTCGGCGTCGCCCCTGCACGGCATCGGCGCGCTGGCCTGGCTGCTGGTCTTTGGCGCGGCCTTGCTGTTGCTGTGGCGGCAGCAGGGCGATGAACGCGATGCCGCGCTGGCGCCCATGCATGCGCTGCTGTTCTGGACGCTGTGCGTGCTGCTTTCCACCGAAGCCTACTGGCGGCTGCGCGCCTACGTGCCGGAGGGCGCGTGGAGCTGGAGCGCCTGGGCCTATGGCTATGGCGGGCTGCTGGCGCTGCTCTCGGCCTGGGGCTGGCGCCTGCGCTGGCCGGTGGCGCGCTTCGCGCGGGCCTACCTGCTGTGGGGCGCGCTGCCGCTGGCGGCGCTGCTGTGGCTGTGGAGCCTCGCCAGCGTGGCCAGCGATGGCGACGCCGCGCCGTTGTTCTACCTGCCGCTGCTCAACCCGCTCGACGTCGCCCAGTTGCTGGCCATGCTGGCGGTGGGGCTGTGGCAACACCGGCTTGCCGCGCTGGGCCTGGCAACGCGGCCGCGCGCGCTCGAGTATGCCGCGTCCGCCACCGTGTTCCTGTGGTGCAACGCGATGCTGCTGCGCACGCTCCATCACTGGACCGGCGTGCCGTACACGCTGCAGGACCTGGGCGGCTCGACGCTGGTGCAGGCTTCGCTGTCGGTGTTCTGGACCGTGCTGGCGCTGATTGCCATGGTGGTGGCTACCCGGCGCGGCACGCGCGCGCTGTGGTTTATCGGCGGCGCGCTGCTGGGCCTGACCGTGGTCAAGCTGTTCCTGTTCGACCTGTCCTTCGTCAAGGGTATCGAGCGGATCATCTCGTTTATCGGCGTGGGCGTGCTGCTGTTGCTGATCGGTTACTTCTCGCCCTTGCCGCCGAAGGCCAAGGAGGTTATTTGATGCCGGTTTTCCCAAAGGCTGGCGCGCGCGACCTGGCGGCTCTACCGCTTCTGCTGGGGGCGCTGCTGCTGTCACCACTGGCCCGGGCCGAGCGCTTCACGCTGGCCACCGAGGGCGTGGCGGCCTACTACGCCGTGACCCTGGACGCCGATGTCTACGCCCATAGCGCGCGGCCGGGGCTGGCCGACCTGCGGGTGCGCAACGGCGCCGGCGAATTGCTGCCTTATGCGCTGGACTTGCCGCCCGAGCCGGCGGCCGAGGCGCGTACGCTGAGTGACGTGCCCTGGTTCGCGCTGCCGGCGCTGGCGCAGCGCCAGGCCGCGCCCATGGGCGTGGTGATCGGCACCGACGGCGCGCTGCGGGCGGCCAGTCCGCAACCGGCCGCCGCCAGCGCAGGGGCATGGCTGCTGGACCTGAGCAAGCTGCGCGAGGATGCCGCCGCGGTGGTGATCGGGCTGCCGGACGGCGAATACCAGGGCGCGGTGGACGTCGCCAGCAGCGACGACCTGCAGCACTGGCACGCCGTGGGCAGCGCGCAATTGCTGCGGGTCAGCCGCGCGGGCAGCGTGCTCAGCCAGGACCGGGTCGCGCTGGGGCGCTTGCGGGCGCGCTACCTGCGCTTGCAGTGGCAGGGCGTGCCGCCGGCGCCGGCGCGCGTGCAGGTGGAGATCGTGGCGGCGGGCACGCCGCCGCCGCTGGCGCTGCAATGGCGCGAGGACATCGCCGCCACGCAGGCCCAGGCTGGCGGCGACTACGTGTTCGACACCGGCGGGCGCTTCCCCGCCGAGCGGGTGCGCATTCGCCTGCCGCAGCCCAATACGGTGGTGCGGGCGACGCTGTGGTCGCGCCCTGACCCGGAGTCGGCCTGGCGCATGGTGAGCAGCGGGCAGCTCTACCGGCTCGCCGGTGCGGGCGGTGGGGAGCAGGAGAGCGCGCCGCTGGCGATCGAGCGCAATGCCGATCGTCTGTGGCGCCTGAGCGTGGATGCGCGCGCCGGCGGCCTTGGCAGCGGCATGCCGCTGCTGGCGCTGGGATGGCGTCCCGCCGTGGTGACGTTTGTCGCGCGTGGCGCGGCGCCGTTTTCGCTGGCGGTGGGCGAACCCGCGGCGCAGCCGCGGGAACCCGGGCCGGTCGCGCGTGCCGAGTTGCTGGCCGGTCCGGCACCGGTCATCGCCAAGGCGCGGATTGCCGGCATGAACGCGTCGCCGCGGTCCGCCGCGGCGCCCGCCGACGCCCAGCGCAACCGGCGCCTTGTCTTGTGGGGCGCGCTACTGCTGGCCGTGGGCGTATTGGGCGCAATGGCCTGGCGCTTGTTGCGAACGCTGGGCGAGCCGGCCGCGCCGCCGCCGGAGCGAGATCCGCCGGCGTCCTGAACGCCCGTGCACGCACAAAGAAAAAGGCCAACCGGGTGGTTGGCCTTCTTCATTTCGTCGTCGCCGGCCGGAGCAAATCCGCCGGCGGGACCGGTTACTGCAAGGGCTTGCCGGTACGGTCGTGCATGAACAGCAGCGCGACAAAGCTCACCACGGCAGCGGCGATCACGTAGTACGCGGGCGCCAGCTTGCTGCCGGTCGATGCGATCAGCCAGGTCACGATCAGCGGGGCAAAGCCGCCGAAGATGGTCACGGCGAAGTTGTAGGCGAGCGACAGGCCGGTCGAGCGGACCTCGGTCGGGAACTGCTCTGCCAGCACCGCCGGCGCCGGGCCGGTGAAGGCCGCCAGCAGGATGCCGAGGATCACCTGGACCATCAGCAGGGTCTGGGTGGTCGGCGAGACGTTGAGCCAGTGGAACAGCGGATAGGCCAGCACGCCGATGACCAGTGCCACGGTACCCAGCATGCGCTTGCGGCCCAGGCGGTCGGACAGCATGCCCATCAGCGGGCACAGCACCAGGATGATGGCGCCGCACAGGGCGGTCGACTGGAAGGTCGCGCCCAGCGGAAGGCCGAGCTGCTGCTTGGCGTAGGACGGCATGTAGAACACCAGCACATAGGTGCACACCGTCCACAGGATGGTCACGCCCAGGCCGGCCAGCACTTCGCGCGGATGGTCGCGCAGCACCTGCGTCAGCGGGGAGAACTTGATGTTGCTGGCCTTGCGCTCCGCGCGGCGCGCCTCGAAGGCGGGCGGCTCTTCCAGGTGCGAGCGGATATACATGCCGACCGGGCCGATCAGCAGGCCGAACAGGAACGGGATGCGCCAGCCCCAGGCATCGATCTGCTCCGGCTCCAGGCCATTGATCACCAGCGCGCCCATGGCCGCGCCCAGCATGAAGGAAATGCCCTGGCTGGCCTGCTGCCAGCTGGCGTAGACGCCGCGCTCCTCGTCGGGCGCGTGCTCGATCAGGAAGGCGGTGGCGCCGCCAACCTCGCCGCCGGCCGAGAAGCCCTGGATCAGGCGGGCCAGCACGATCAGCGCGGGCGCCCACAGGCCGATCGACGAATAGGTGGGCGCCAGGCCGATGATGGCCGTACCGAACGCCATCATCAGGATGGTCAGGGTCAGTGCCGCCTTGCGGCCCACGCGGTCGGCATAGACGCCTAGCACGATGGCGCCGACCGGGCGCATGAAGAAGCCCACGCCGAAGGTGGCGACGGTCAGCAAGAAGGAAGTGAGGTCATTGCCGGTGGGGAAGAACAACTTGGCAATGATCAGCGCGAAAAAGCTGTAGACGGTGAAGTCGAACCATTCGAGGCCATTGCCGATGGTGGCGGCAAGAATCGCCTTTCGTCGCTGGGATCTGGATATTTCGTGAACTTGAGGTGTTGCGGCGGTGGCTTGCATGATCCGTTTGATGCAATGAGAAATCGGCGGAGGGCTTGGCCCGGGACGGCGCGTGTGCCCTGAAAGGCAGAATAGTAAGCGATTCTTTAATTAACCAGCGCGCCGGTGCTCTTTGTGTCCAGCCTGTGCCGCGCCCCTGCGGGTGGCGGCGGATGCACCGCCTTGTTCCGGGAAGCGGTCAGATCAGGCTGCCGGACGCTTCCTGTACCGCCTTGGCCAGCGCCTCGGCCACGGCCCGCACGCGCGGCGAGCGTCGCACGTCAGGGTGTACCGCCAGCCAGATATCACGCCGCAGGGCCGCATCCGGCGGCATCATGCCGAACAGGGCAGGGTCGTCGCGCGCCAGGAAATGCGGCAGTACGGCCAGGCCCAGCCCTGCGCGGCAGCCTTGGTGCAGGGTGGCGAGATCGTTGGCGTGCATCACGAAGGGCCGCTCGCCGGCCAGGCGCTCCAGCCAGCGCTGCTGCGGTACCTCGCGCAAGGATTCGCCGTAGCCGAGGAAGACCCAGGCATCCTGGGGCAGCCCGACCCAGCCGTGGCCGCCATAAAGGCCGTAGCCCATTTCGCCCAGCTTGCGCGCCGCCAGCCCCGGCTGCTGGGGCCGCGACAGCCGCACGGCCAGGTCAGCCTCGCCGCGATGGAGATCGGCGGCGCGCGCTTCGCCCGTCAGGTCGAGCACGATCCCTTGCCACTGCGGGCGCAGCGCGGCCAGGCGGGGGACCAGGAAATGGCTCCCGAAAACGGGGGGTACCGATAGCCTGACAGTGCCCTCCAGCGTGCTGGCGCCCAGCGCGGCCCGGCCAAAGGCAAGCGCCTCTTCCTCCATCCGGCTCGCGTGGGCGAGCAAGGCCTCGCCTTCGGCGGTCAGCGGCCAGCTGCGCGGCAGCCGGTCGAACAACCGCACGCCCAGCCTGGTTTCAAGGCCCTGCACGCGTCGCGCTACCGTGGAGTGTTCCACGTGAAGCACTCTGGCCGCGCCGGACAGGCTGCGCTGGCGGGCCAGTGCGAGGAAGTACCGCACGTCGTCCCAGTCCAGGGGAAGGCCACCTTGTTCTGTCGAAATTTGCACAATAAACGCGAACGATTTGGGAGTTCCGATCTATTTTGCACCGGGCTATCGTGATGCGAGTCGACTTTTCGACGCTACCTGCACGTTCAACGATTCGATACGCCATCTCGCGGAGTCCGCCATGACTGCCATCCCTTCACTTCAAGTGCGCCTGCATGCCCCCGGTGGGCGCGAAGCATTGCGCCTGGAAACCGTACCCGTCCCTGCGCCCGGCCCGGGCGAAATCCGGCTGATCCACACCGCCATCGGGGTGAACTTCGTCGATGTCTACCATCGCACCGGCCTCTATCCCTTGCCGGCTCTCCCTGCCACGCTGGGCGTGGAGGGCGCGGGCATCGTGGAGTCGGTGGGGCCTGGCGTCAGCGGCCTGTCGGAAGGGCAGCGAGTGGCCTATGCCGGCCCTCCGGCGGGCGCCTATGCCCGCGTGCGCAACTTGCCGGCCGAGCGCGCCGTGGCGCTGCCCGAGAGCGTGCCGGACGAGGCCGCCGCGGGCGCCCTGCTGCGCGGTATGACGGCGCACATGCTCTATGGCCGGGTGCGCCCGCTGCGCGCTGGCGACAGCGTGCTGGTGCACGCGGCGGCGGGTGGTCTGGGCCTGGTGCTGGTGCAGTGGGCGCGTGCGCTGGGCGCGCGCGTGATCGGCACCGTTGGCAGCGAGGCCAAGGCGGCGCTGGCGCTGGCGCACGGCCTGGAGCGCGCGGTGCGTTATCGTGAGGCGGATTTCGTTGCTGCCGCGCGCGAATTCGGTGGCGGCGACGGGGTGGACTTCGCCATCGATGGCATCGGCGCCGACACACTGGCGCGCACCCTGGCAGCGGTAAGGCCATATGGCATGGTGGCCAGCATCGGTCAGGTGGGCGGCGACAGCGGGCCGCTCGACCTGGCAGCGCTGGGGCCGGCCAGGTCGATTGCGCTGTCCCGGCCGGGCGTGTTCCGCTTCATGGCCGATCTCGCGCGCTACCGCGAAGGCGCCCAGGCCACGCTCGCAAGGCTGGAGGCCGGCCTGAAAGTGGAGATCGGCGCGCGCCTGCCACTGGCCGAGGCCGCCGAGGCGCATCGCCGGCTCGAAGCCGGCGAGACTTCCGGCTCCCTGTTGCTGCTGCCATGAACGGCGCCGCATTGCCATCGCCAAGCCCGGCCGGGATTGGACAACCTTTGGAGCGTTCCATGCTGTACCTGATCTTGTTGCGCTACCGCGCGCCCCTGGAAGAACTCGACCGGCACCTGGCGGCACACCGCGACTTCCTTCACCGCCACTATGCTGCCGGCCATTTCCTGCTCTCGGGCCGGCAGGAGCCGCGCGTGGGCGGCGCCATCCTGGCACGCGGGACAAGCCGCGAGGAGGTGGCGGGCTGGCTGGCCGAAGACCCCTTCCATCGGGAAGGCCTGGCCGACTACGAGACGATTGCCTGGGCGCCCGGGCTGCGCGCGGGCGACGTGCCGGCGGCATGGGCGCCGGACGCGGCAGTGGTGGAACGGGCCGTGGAGAACTAAGGTACCGAAGCGCGGACCGCGTCAAAGGCCAGCGTCGCGTGGCGGCGGGAAGGGGGCGCTAGCCGACGTGCCGCCGCGGTGGCCTGCCGGCTTTGGCTGGCCTGTCCACATTGGGTTGCTGTTGCGCGGCGTCTGGTTCCGGACGGTTTCGCGTGAGCCAGAGCCACAGCGCACTGGCTATCCAGCCAGCCACGAAAACCGTATCGCCGCAATGGTTGAGCAGCACGGCCGCGCCTGGTGCATTGAACAGGTCGGCCAGCCAGGGGGCGGGCAGGCGGGCTGCGATCCAGAGGAGCACAGCCGGTCCACTTGCATACACGCCTGGCTGCCACCAGTTTGCATGGGGCAGCCAGGGCCTGTGGGCTGTGCGCTTGACCACGGTGTTCTCCAGCCTGACGCGCTTCGTGGCGCGTCGTATCCATTTGTTGCGGGGTTTGGCCCCGGCTCGCGCGGATAACGACTCGCATCGCGCAGCGGGACAGCACCTCGTGTTGGAATCATAAGCCGATTGCCAACAGTGTGTCTGAATCTTTAAAGCGTTGTGTGGGCCACCCCACACCCGGCGGCGGCAGGGTTGCGGTGCAATGCGGCGGGCGGGTGCGGTGCAGCGAATTCGCTTCAAGTTTTTTGATGGAGGTATCCGCAAACGCCTACCGCCAGCGGCGGCAAGTTTTGTCACACTCAATACCGTTATCCAAAGGAATTGAGAGCCGACATCATGCTCCCCGCCATCTACATCTCACACGGTTCCCCCATGCTCGCGCTCGAGCCGGGCCGCAGCGGCGCCGCGTTCGACGCCCTCGGCGAAGTGCTGCGCCAGCGCAAGCCGCGCGCGGTGCTGATCGTCTCGGCGCACTGGATCTACAGCACGCTGGTGGTCGGCACCCGGCAGCGGCAGGAGGCCTGGCACGATTTCGGCGGCTTCCCGCGCGCGCTCTATGAACTGCGCTACGACGCACCTGGCTCCCCGGCGCTGGCCGACCGCGTCAAGGCGCTGGTGGAGGCCGCGCACGTTCCCGGCGCGGCGGTGGTGCTGCAGGACGACGAGCGGCCGCTGGACCATGGCGCGTGGATGCCGATGCGGCACTTCTTCCCGGACGCCGACGTCCCCGTGGTGCAACTGGCATTGAATCCGTATCTCCCGCCGGCGGCCCAGATCGGGATCGGGCGTGCGCTTGCGCCCCTGCGCGACGAAGGTGTGCTGGTGCTGGGCTCGGGCAGCTTTACCCACAACCTGCAGGAAGTCTTCGGCATCGGGGGCCGGCGCGAGCAGCACGGCTCGCCCGTCGAGCCCTATGTGGAGTCTTTCCGCGGCTGGATGATCGAGGCACTGGACGAGGCGCTCGCCAGCGGCGACACCACGCGCATTGCCGACTATCGCGCGCAGGCGCCGTACGCCCGCCGCGCGCATCCCACCGACGAGCACTTGCTGCCGTTCTTCGTAGCGCTGGGCGCGGCGCTGGGGCCGCATGACGGCTTGCCGGCGCAGAAGACGCTGCCGGCGGGTGTAGCACGGGTGGCCGACGATGTGACCTACGGCGTGCTGGCGATGGATACCTTCATGTTCGAGGGCGTGGGCACGGAACAGAGCGCTTTGACCAGCGCGACGGCCTGAGCCCGCAGGGCGCTGCTACCCTTTGCGGGCGGACAGGTAAGGGCGCGCCAGCCGGGCGCCCGCCAGGGCGATCCAGCCCATGGTGAGGGCGACCACGCCCAGCCCATATTGCAGGCTGCTCGCGTGGGCCACGCCGCCGATCATCACCGGCCCCAGCAGCAAGCCGATATACGCAAAGCGTGCCACGCGCGCGATCGCCTCGGCCGGCGCCACGCCCGGCAGCCGCGACGCGGCCACGAAGAAGATCGGCACCATGTTGGCCGCGCCCAGGCCCATCAGCGCAAAGCCGGTCAGGGTCGCCACCGGCACGGGCCACAGCAGCGCCAGCATGATGCCCACGAACGCCACCCAGGCACTGCCTGCGAGCGTGCGCGCGTCCGACCAGCGCGCGCGCAGGCGGTCGCCGCCAAAGCGGCCGCAAGCCATGCCGCCGGAAAAGGCGGCATAGCCGGCGCTGGTCCAGGCGTCGGGCGCCTGTGCCACTTCACGCATAAAGACGCTGGACCAGTCGTACATCGCCCCTTCGCCAACCAGCCCCAGGAAGGCCATCAGGCCCAGCAGCCAGAGCGCGCGCACCGCATGCGCGCGGTGGTGCGCGGAGGGCGACGGTACCGGATGGTCGTCCAGCAGCCACGGTGCCACGCCGGCGGTAACCGCCGCCGTCAGCGCCGCCATGCCGATGACGTGCGCCAGCGGCGGCACGCCCAGGCTCAGCAGTACGCCGCCAACGGCCGCGCCTGCCATACCGCCCAGGCTGAACATGCCGTGCAGCGCCGACATGACGGGCCGCGCGCGGCTGGCCTCCACCGTGGCGGCCTGCGCGTTCATGCCCACGTCGAAGGCCGCGTTGGCCATGCCGAAGGCAATCAGCGCCGGGATCAGCAAGGCAAATTGCGGCATGGCGAGAATGGCGGCGGTGGCGATCGCATAGACCAGGCCGCTGCGCCGGCAGGCGCTGGCGCTGCCCACGCGCGCCACCCACCGCCCCACCGGCCCCATCGCAGCGATGGCGCCCGCGGCCACCGCCAGCATGGCCAGGGACAGCACGGCATCCGACAGTCCGAAGCGGGCCTTGATGGTGGGGATGTGCACGCCCCAGGTGGCGAAGGTGGCGCCGTTGACGAARAACAGCGCCATGGTGGCGCGCGCGGCGTGCTCCACGCGGCGCGCGCCGACCGGGGCAATGGCCGGAGCGGCGGAGGGGGGCGAAGGCGGCCGGGTCAGATTGCTGGAAGTGGAATCGGGCATGGATGCGGCGGGCATCTCCGGCCACGCGCGGTGGCGCCGAGGTGCCCTGGCGGGCGCTGCAGGGTAGTCGAGCCCCGCATCGTCGCATATCGGTGCGTCGGGCGCACGACCGTACCGTCCAGGCCCCTTTGCCCGCCGCTGCGTCCCTAGGCCGCCGCTGGGTGGCTGGATGTACGCAGCAGGCCGCGCCGGTGTAGCGCGAACCCGAAGGCAGCCAGCGCCATCAGCGCCAGCGCCACCATCACCCACAGCATCAGCCAGTAGCCGCCCGCGGCGCTCCACAGCAATGCGCCCAGCCAGGGGGCGGCGGCCTGCATCAGCAGCACCGGCGTCATCATCAGCCCGTTGAGCGTGGCGTAATGGTGGCGCGAGATCAGTTCCGGCATGGCCATGGCGCGCAGCATGGTGTTGACGCCGTTGGCGCAGCCGTAGAGCACGGCGGCCAGCATCAGCCACTTGCCGTAGCCGAGGGCAAAGCACAGCAGCCCCACGCTCATTACCACGTACACCGGCAGCGACAGCCGCAGCGGGTGGCGCACCGGGAAGCGCATCATCACCAGGCGGCCGACTACCTGGGCTGGTCCGATCAGTGCCGCCACCACCAGTTGTTCGCCCAGCGGCAGGCCCTTTTCGGTCAGCATCGGGATCAGGTGGGCGCCAAGCAGCGAAGCGATCACCGACAGCGCGGTGAAGGCCAGCACCACGGCCCAGAACACCGGCTGGCGCAAGGCCATGCGCGCAATACCGGGCTGCGCCGAGTTCTCCAGCGGAGCCGGCGCCGGGGCGGCGGCATAGGAGGCATGCGCCACGTAGCGCAGGCGCGCATGCAAGGGCGCGCAGACCAGCAGGTTGAGCCCGGCGAAGCACAGCAGCGTCTCGCGCCAGCCCAGGTGCAGCACCAGCCATTGCGCCAGCGGCACGAAGATGGTGCTGGCAAAGCCGGCCATCAGCGTCACGGTGACGATGGACTTCTGGTAGCCGTCGCCAAAGGCCTGGCGCAGCACCACGAAGGCGGGCTCGTACAGGGTGGTCGCCATGGCCAGCCCGAGCGGTATCCACATCAGCAGGAAGGCCGCCTGGTTCGGGCTCCACGCCCACAGCAGCAAACCGCAGCCCGCCAGCACCGATCCCGCGCACATCACGATGCGCGCCTGCACGCGGTCAAGCAGCCGGCCCACGGCAAACGAGCACATGGCCCAGACCAGCAGGCCCAGCGAATAGCCGCCGGCGAGGAAGGGTTTGGAGTAGCCCAGTGTCGCGCTCATCGGGGCGATAAAGACGGTGAAGGCGAAAAAAAGCGTGCCCCAGGAAATGGTCTCGGTGATGCCGAGGGTCCAGACCAGCTGACGTGGCGAGATAGGGGGCCTGCCGGGAGAAGCTTCGTGT
>NZ_JBFTLX010000071.1:0-28541 GCF_056396665.1 Cupriavidus sp. 05T313
GTAGGTCGCCTCCCCGAAGGGGAGGTGAAACTGCTTTTGACTTTGAAGTTGAAGTTGAAGTTGAAGTTGAAGTTGAAGTTGCAGCTAAACCTATCAACCACCACCCCAAAAAGCGAAAAAGCGCGAACAACCGTCCGCGCCTAATCACCATCACCAACCCAACCCTTACGCCACCGCATCCGCCGGCTGCTTCTGCAGCAAAGCCAGCAACTGCGCCAATTCATCCCGCATCTTGCGGCGATCGACAATCATATCGATAGCGCCCTTCTGCAACAGGAACTCAGCCCGCTGGAAGCCTTCAGGCAGCTTCTCGCGCACCGTCTGTTCAATCACGCGCGGACCAGCAAAGCCGATCAAAGCCTTGGGTTCGGCGATCACAACGTCGCCCAGGAACGCAAAGCTGGCCGACACGCCGCCCATGGTGGGATCGGTCAGCACGCTGATAAACGGCAGCTTGGCATTCGACAGCTGGTTCAGCATCGACGTAGTCTTGGCCATCTGCAGCAGCGACAGCAGGCTTTCCTGCATACGCGCACCGCCCGTGGCGGTAATGCAGATAAACGGCACCTTCTGCTCCAGCGCCGCCTGGGCGCCACGCACAAAGCGCTCGCCCACCACCGAACCCATGGAGCCGCCCATGAATTCGAACTCGAAGCAGCTCACCACCACCGGAATGGTATGGATAGCGCCGCCGATCACGACCATGGCATCGGTCTCGCCGGTGTCGTCCATGGCGGCCTTGATGCGGTCGGGATACTTCTTGGTGTCCTTGAACTTGAGCGCGTCGACCGGCAGTATCTCCTGGCCGATCTCATAGCGGCCCTCGGCGTCCAGCAGCCCGTCGAGGCGGGCGCGGGCGCGGATGCGCATATGGTGGTCGCACTTGGGGCAGACGTGGAGGTTGGCCTCGACGTCGGTACGGTACAACACCGACTCGCACGACGGGCACTTGACCCACAGCCCTTCCGGAATGCCCTTGCGGGTGGAGGGGTCGGTCTGTTGAATCTTGGGGGGGAGGAGTTTATCCAACCAGCTCATGAAAGGCTCCTTTCGGCACATGCGCGGAACATGTCAGGCCGCGAATTTACCATGCCTGCGATCCGCAGTCCCCGTTCAGCCGGGGCGATGCGCCTGTTGCGGCACAACTGCCGCCAAAATCGTGCGTTTTTGTTGCATTGCCCGCCCGCGCGCAAGCACGGGCGGTGCCGCGTAAATCACGTTCAGGCGTCGAGCGCCTGGCGGATTTCCGCGATGAACGATTGCAGCGATTGTACCGCCTGGTCACGCGGCGCATCTTCGAGCAACTGCACCAGGCGGCTGCCGATCACCACGGCATCGGCCACGCTGCCGATCGTGCGCGCGGTCTGCGCGTCGCGGATGCCGAAGCCCACGCCCACCGGCAGGTTGGCATGGCGCTTGATCAGCGGAATGCGCGCGGCCACGCTATCGAGGTCGATGGTGGCCGAACCGGTCACGCCCTTGAGCGACACATAGTACAGGTAGCCGCTCGCCAGCTTGGCCACAGCTTCGATGCGATCGTCCGTGGAGGTGGGCGCCAGCAGGAAAATCGGGTCCATCCCGTGGGTGCRCATCTGCGCCGCGAAGGACTCGCACTCCTCGGGCGGGTAATCGACCACCAGCACGCCGTCGACGCCGGCCGCCGCCGCGGCCTTGGCGAAGACCGCCTCGCCCATGCGCTCGATCGGGTTGGCGTAACCCATCAGCACCACCGGCGTGGTGGCATTGGTCTGGCGGAACTCCGTCACCCAGGCCAGCACCTTGGTCAGCGTCACGCCCTGCGCGAGCGCGCGCTCGGAGGCACGCTGGATCACCGGGCCGTCGGCCATCGGGTCGGAAAACGGCACGCCGAGCTCGATGACGTCGGCGCCGCCCGCCACCAGCGCGTGCATCAGCGCAACGGTCAGGCCGGGCTCGGGATCGCCCGCGGTGATGAACGGAATCAGGCCCTTCTTGTTCTGCGCGGCTAGCGCCGCGAAAGTCGAATTGATTCGGGACATGGTCATTGAGCAATGGTGGGCAACGGCGTGGACAAGGCAGCCAGCAAGGGCTCGTCGTTCGCTGCTGCGATGTTCAGGGTAGCCGGCGCGGCCTGTGGCGAACTGATGCAAGCCGCGACGCGTTCGCGCGCCACGCGCACATAGTCGGGATTCATCTCGTAGCCGACGAATCGCCGTCCGTGCAGCGCGCAGGCCACCGCGGTCGTGCCGCTGCCGGTGAATGGGTCAARCACCAGCCCGCCCGGCGGGCAACTGGCCAGCACCATGCGCTGCACGATATGCAGCGGCTTCTGGGTGGGATGGTCCGCACGTTCCGGATCTTGCCGGTGGATCCGCGGCACGCTCCACAGATCCTTCGGGTTGTAGCCCACCTCGAGCCATTTCTTGCCCTCGAAACGCGGTCGGCTGCGTGCCTTCTTGGTCTCGGCATCGTACGGCACGCGCACGGAGTCGAGATCGAAGTAATAGTCACGAGCCACGGCGAAGAACCCGATGTTGTCGTGCACCGAGGAGTACTTGCGCGTGGTGCCKCCCATGCTCGGYACGCGSCGGTCCCAGATGATCTCGTTGATCATGGTCAGCCGYTGCTTGAGCATCACGAACAGTTCCGGCGAGTATTGCCAGGTGCAGAACAGGTACAAGGAGCCGCGCGGCGCCAGCTTGGGCACCACCGCATCGATCCAGCGCGCCGACCATTCCAGGTAGGCTTGCCCGGACAGGCGGTCAGAGTCGTTGCCGTAATCCTTGCCCAGGCCATAGGGCGGATCGGCCACGATCAGGTCGATGGAGCCGTCGGCAATGCGCTTGATGCCTTCCAGCACGTCTTCCTGGTAAAGCGTCAGTTGCGGCGCCGCGAGGGGTGCGGACGGGGCGCCGCCTTCAGCGGCGCCCGGCGGGAGAAAGTCGCGCATCAGAGCTTCAGCCCCGAACGTTCGGCCACGGTATGCATGTCCTTGTCGCCCCGGCCCGACAGATTCACCAGCAGCAGCTTGTCCTTGGGCAGCGTCGGCGCCAGCTTGCAGGCGTAGGCAATGGCGTGGCTGGATTCCAGTGCCGGGATGATGCCTTCGATGCGGCAACAGTCGTGGAAGGCCTTGAGCGCTTCCTCATCGGTGATCGGCACATACTCGGCGCGGCCGATGTCCTTGAGCCATGCGTGCTCGGGACCGACGCCCGGATAGTCCAGCCCGGCGGAAATCGAATGCGTCTCGATGATCTGGCCGTCGGCATCCTGCAGCAGGTAGGTGCGGTTGCCGTGCAGCACGCCCGGCGAGCCGCCGATCAGCGCGGCGGCATGGCGGCCGGTTTCGAGCCCGTCGCCRGCGGCTTCCACGCCGATCAGGCGCACGTCCTTGTGCTCGATATACGGGTAGAAGATGCCCATGGCATTGGAACCGCCGCCCACGCAGGCGATCACGGCGTCGGGCTGGCGGCCCGTCAGTTCGGGCATCTGGACCTTGGATTCTTCGCCGATCACGCACTGGAAATCGCGCACCATCATCGGGTAGGGGTGCGGGCCGGCCACGGTGCCGATGATGTAGAAGGTGTTCTCGACGTTGGTGACCCAGTCGCGCATCGCTTCATTGAGCGCGTCCTTGAGGGTCTTGGAGCCGCTTTCCACCGGCACCACGGTAGCGCCCAGCAGCTTCATGCGGTAGACGTTGGCAGCCTGGCGCTTGACGTCTTCCGAGCCCATGTAGACCACGCATTCCATGCCAAAGCGCGCGGCGATGGTCGCGGTGGCCACGCCGTGCTGGCCAGCGCCGGTCTCGGCAATCACCCGCGGCTTGCCCATSCGYTTGGCSAGCAGYGCCTGGCCMAKSACGTTRTTGATCTTGTGSGMGCCGGTGTGGTTGAGGTCTTCGCGCTTGAGATAGATCTGCGCGCCGCCGAGCATCTCGCTCCAGCGTTGCGCGTGATAGATCGGCGAGGGCCGGCCGACGAAATGCTTCAGTTCGCGGCGGTATTCCGCGTCGAACTCGGGATCTTTCTGGAAGTGGGCATAGGCTTCGCGCAGTTCGTCCAGCGCGTGCACCAGCGTTTCGGAAACGAAGGAACCACCATAGGGGCCGAAATGGCCACGGGAATCGGGCAGGTCGTACATGAGTCAGCTCTTCTGAACAGGGCCCTTGCCGGTCTGGCAGGGGCTCGATGACGTTAGGGTCGTGCGCGGGGCAGGCACGGAGCAGGCGGGAGGCTGGCTGCCCGATGGGCAAGCTGCCCTACCCGGCATCCGCGCTGCGCACGGCGCGCACGAAGGCGGCAATCCTGGCGTGGTCTTTCACGCCTTTGGCGGCCTCCACGCCACTGCTTACATCGACAGCGTAGGGCCGCACGCGCTCAATCGCGCCAGCGACGTTTTGCGCGTTCAACCCACCACTCAAAACGATCCGAGGAGCGGCGCTTGCGGTCGGGTTGTGGGTGGGTGGAAGCCATGCCGGGGGTATCAGGGTCCAGTCGAAGACGTGCCCGCCACCGCCGTAGCCTTCGACGAAGGCATCAAGCAGCAAGGCAGCGGCATCACGATACAGATCCGCGAATTCTACCAAATCAAGGCCGGGCTGGACGCGTGCCGCGCGCAGAAACGGCAGCCGGCAGCGCTGGGCCGCCTGCGTGCAAGCCTCCGGGCTCTCGTCGCCATGGAATTGCAGTAGCGTAAGCGGCACACGCTCGACCACATGGGCGATCTCGTCGGCATCCGCGTTGACGAACAGCCCCACAACCGAGACGAAGGCGCCGGCGGCTTCGGCCAGCGCGGCGGCGCGCGCCACCTCGACAAAGCGGGGGCTGCCCGGATAGAAAACCAGGCCGATCGCGTCGGCGCCGGCATCCACTGCCGCGCGAACGTCATCCTCGCGCGTGAGCCCGCAGATCTTGACGCGGGTGCGGCGCGGCGCGGCGCGGCCCGGCTCAGGCGACTGGGTCATTGGCAAACACTCCATGGAACAGGCTGGCCGCCGTGTCCGCGACCGGAATCCCGTATTGCTCAGGATACTTCACCCCGGCGAGGTAGAGGCCGTCGGGCATGAAGGTGGGTGCTGCCTTGGCGCGACTGCGCCCGGCCAGCACTTCGGCCATCCAGCCCGGCGGGTAGCGGCCCCGCCCTACCGCGACCAGGCACCCCATCAGGTTGCGCACCATGTGATGCAGGAAGGCGCTGGCGCGAAAACGCACGAACAACCAATCGCCATCGGCCTTGAGCGTGATGTCGTACATGGTCTTGACTGGCGACTTGGCCTGGCACTCTGCGGCGCGGAAGGCGGAAAAATCGTGCTCGCCCAGCAGGCAGGCAGTAGCGGCGCGCATGGCGTCGACGTCCAGGCCCTGGCCCGGCGGCAGCATCTGGTAGCCAGCCCTGCCGTGCACCAGCGGCACGCGGTGCGGGCCGGTATAGAGCGCGTAGTAGTACATGCGCTCGAAGGCCAGGAAACGCGCATGGAAGCCCTCGTCGACCGGCCTGGCCCATTGCAGCGCGATGCTGGGCGGCAGGAAGGCGTTGACGCCCCGCACCCAGGAGAACGGCTCGCGCGACAAGTCGGTGTCGATATGGATCACCTGTCCGAGCGCATGCACGCCGGTATCGGTGCGGCCTGCCACCGTGGTCTGCACACGGCGGCCGGCGAAGCGCTCAATTGCGTCTTCTAGCCGGTCCTGCACCGTATTGCGGTGCGGTTGCGACTGCCAGCCGGAGAAAGCGGCACCGTCGTAATGGAGGCCGAGGGCGATGCGGTTCATGAGGCGGAAATTGACAAGCGGAAATTGACGGGCAAAGCGCGAACGAATGAACGAAAACGGAGCACAACCGGCGAAAGCCAGCGATTGCCGGCCCGCAAAAAGCAAATGCGCCGGGAGCCAGGCTCCCGGCGCATCCGTGGCGAGCTGCCGGGCGCATTGCCTGCGCACAGCCCGCCATCATACAGCCTGGCCTGTCAGGCCACGTCACGCAGCAGGCTGCGGGCCTCCGTCAACAGGGGATCCTGCGACTGATCCACCACTTCCTGCAGCAGTTCCCGCGCGCCTTCCTTGTCGCCGATTTCGATATAGGCCCTAGCCAGATCGAACTTGATCTGCATGTCGCGGCCACCATCGACGACGTCCGCCGACAAGGTGCTCGGGGAGATCCCGCGCGACGTGTCCAGCCCGCTCTCCGCGCTCACGCGCGACAGGTCGATCGGCTCGGACAGCTTGCCGTCGCGCAGCATCGTAGGCGCCGGCAGCGACGATGCGCCATAGAAAGTACGGGTCTCGTGGCTATCGCCCACCGAGTCGTCCCGGCTGTCCGGATTGAGGTCCAGCGAAATACCGGACATATCGAAGTCGAGCGGTCGGCTGCGCGTGGGCGTATCCAGCGCCGGGATATCCTCATGGGCGCCGTGGCCCTGGGGTGCCGGCAAATCCAGATCCAGGTCAAGGCCATCGTCCAGGCGGGTGGCAAGTGCCTCAGGCAACGCGTCGGCATCGCCGAACACGAGCGAGGCCGACTCCGGCGCGGTAATCGGCGCGCCGGCCGCGGGCGCGGGAAAGCCGTCGAGCGGCAACGCCAGATCAGCCAGGTCCGCCAGCGCGGTCTCGCGGGGTGCCGCCGCCGGATCCTGCGAGGGATCGTGGGTGCGCCACTGATCGCCCGGCAAGGTAGTGGTATCGCCGGAAGCCGTGTCCGGCGCCACGCTCAGGTACAAAGCGTTGCCCGGCTCGAGGCGCCGTCCCATTTCCGCTGCCTGTACCCACTCCGCCCCTTGTCCGCCCGTCTGGGCGAACATTTCTTCTGCAATCACGCGAAAACCTTCCACATCCTGACGATTATTGTAAATCTCCATGAGCTTCAGGCGGATCGCCTGGCGCTCAGGGTTTTGCTGCAGCGCTTCGCGCAGGATCTCCTCGGCCTGCACATCACGCCCGTAGGCGATATAGACATCGGCCTCGGCAATCGGGTCGACCTCGTTGGCTTCCGCGGCATTGTTGCCAATGCGGAAATCAGCGCCGAACACACTGTGCTGCGAAGTATCGACGCTCTGTCCACCTGCGGTGCCGAACAGTGAATTGCCGCCCGCCATGACGGTGCTTTCCTGCGACAGGACGCTGTCCCCGAAGGCAGCGTTCTCGCTGGACTTCTGTTGCTGCCGCCGACGATAGATGGCATAGCCGCCCAGCAAGGCGATCAGCAGGCCACCACCGGGCAGCAGCATGGGGTTGGCCAGCAGATCCTCGATGAAGGACGGCTGTGCCACCGGCTGGGGCTGCGTCACGACCGGCGGGCGCTTGGCAGTCGGCGTGGAGGCGGCGGCAGGATTGGCGGCGGCAACGGCGGTGTCCGCCGCACTTGCATTCGCGCCGCTGGCGCCAGCATTAGCGGAGGCCGCCGAAGCCGGCGCTGCCGCGGTTGCGGTGGTTGCAGCCGCAGTCGCCGCCGTGGCAGCGCTGGCACCCGCGCCAGCCTCCGCCGTGACCGGTGCGGCGGTGGCGCCGGCGTCGGCCTTGGCCGTACCGGCGGGCACCACGGCAGGCGCAGCCGACGGCGCCGCGGCAGGCGCAGCCGACGGCGCCGCGGCGCCATCCTTGCCCGCGCTCTTCTGCGTCTGGGCCAGCTTGGCAATCTCGGCGTTCTTCAGCTCGACCAGCCGCTGCATGTCACTAACGTTCTTCTCAAGCTGCGCGAGACGCGCCTCGGCTTCCTTGAGTTGCCGTTCCTTGGCGATACTGCTTTCCGCAGCGGCGGCGGCGGCCTGGCTACCCCGGTCGGGCTTGCTGAGCTTGAGTTCGTCGCGCGGGCCCGCGGCCGGCGCAGCCTGTTCCTGCACGCGTGCGGTGACATTGCCCGACTGTTCGCGGCCACTGCCGGCTTCGACCGTGCGCGCGGCGGCGGCCGTCGCCAGGCGGCTACGGTAAGCGTCAAAGCCGTGCGTGCGTGCCACCACCTCGCGCCGCGCCGCCCGCGGCGTGACCGATTGCGCTTCCTGCTGGCTGGGCACCTTGAGCACGGCGCCCGCCTTGAGGCGGTTCATATTGCCGCCAATGAACGCGTTCGGATTGTTGCGATACAGCGCGACCAGCATCTGGTCGAGCGAGACCGCATCCTGCCCCTGGGAGGCTTCGTTGGCAATGGCAGTGAGGTTATCCCCGCGCTGGACGGTGTACATGCCGGCAGCCGCGGCCGTACCTTCAGCCACCGGCGCTGCGGCACGGTGCGGCCGTGGCGCCGGTGCCTTGGCTTGCGGCCGTGGCGCCTGGCTAGCCGCCACCGGGGCCGGTGCCGCGGCGGGCACAGGCGCAGCGCTTGGCGCGGGAGCCGATGCCGCCGGGCCGGCAGCGCCGGCCTCATCCGGGGTTCCCGCCTGCACCACCGTGGTGGGCGAGAAAGTCTGGTTGGATGGCTTGGCGCCGGCCGGATCCAGCAGGAAGGTGTAGGCGCGCGACACCTTGCCGCTAGCCCATGTCATGTCGACCAGGATGTCGACGAAAGGCTCGCTGAGTGGCTGGGTTGACCGGACCCTCGCCACATAGCTGCCGTTGGGACGGCGCTCGACCTGCAGCCGCAGGCTGTTGACCGCCGGCAGATAGGTCAGGCCGGCCTTGGCATACGCATCGGGCGACGCCAGCTTGACGGTCAGCCCGTCCGCTTCTTCCGCACTGACACCACTAATATCGATTTCCGCCTGCAGCGGCTGACCCAGATTCGACTGTACCCGTAGTTGCCCGAACCCCGCGGCGTAAGCGGCCGGCTGCGCGAGCAGCAAACCCAGTGCCGTGAAGGCCAGCGTTGACCAGCGCTGGCGGGCTATAGGCGCATCTTTCCGGCGATGTTGGCTCACACTCACCTTGTGCTCCGTTGTGTTCTAGTAATGAAATTAACTTAACATCAATGGTTTAGCGCAGCAAGTTAGCGTCCCGACTGAGCCCCGCGCCAACTCGTACGGACGTGCGGACGACCGCCCCGCAGCCCGGCATATGCCGGCTGTATTGTGACGCACCGCCGGGAAAAATAGTCAGCCGGGAATGACAACGCCGCGCACAGGCGCGGCGTTGTCATCAAAGCCGGGGGTTTCTGTTGCCTTGCTGCAACGAAACCCCCGAACACCCGGCCCAGGACCATAAGACATGCCTTGAGGCTGCCTGAAGGGCCACTCCCGGACTCAGGCTTCGATCAGGATGCGCAGCATACGGCGCAGCGGTTCGGCGGCGCCCCACAGCAACTGGTCGCCGACGGTGAAGGCCGACAGGTATTCACCACCCATCTGCATCTTACGCAAACGCCCCACCGGAATGGTCAGGGTACCGGTCACGGCTGCCGGCGTGAGGTCGGTCATGCTGGCCTCACGGGTATTTGGCACAACCTTGGCCCACTGGTTGTTTTCGGCCAGCATGCCTTCGATCTCATCGAGCGGCACATCGCGGCGCAGCTTGATGGTCAGCGCCTGCGARTGGCAGCGCATSGCGCCAATSCGCACGCACAGGCCGTCCACGGCGATCGGSGWAGCSCCGGTCGCGCCCAGGAAGCCWTCGCCGCGRCCCAGGATCTTGTTGGTCTCGGCGCCGSCCTTCCAYTCTTCCTTCGACACGCCGTTGCCCAGATCCTTGTCGATCCAGGGAATCAGGTTGCCGGCGAGAGGCACGCCGAACTGCTTGGTTTCGTCGGCCGACAGGCCGTGCTGGGTTGCCAGGATGGTACGGTCAATTTCCAGGATGGCCGATGCCGGGTTATCCAGCAGCGACTTGACCGACGCATTGAGCGTGCCGAACTGCGTCAGCAGCTCGCGCATGTGCTGCGCACCGCCGCCCGAAGCGGCCTGGTAGGTCATGGAGGTCATCCAGTCGATCAGATCGTGCTGGAACAGGCCGCCCAGGCCCATCATCATGCAGCTGACCGTGCAGTTGCCGCCGATGAAATTCTTGACGCCCTTGGTCAGCGCGTCCTTGATGACACCGAGGTTGACCGGATCGAGCACGATGATGGCATCGTCCTTCATGCGCAGCGAGGACGCCGCATCGATCCAGTAGCCCTTCCACCCGGCCGCGCGCAGCTTCGGGAAAATCTCGTTGGTGTAATCGCCGCCCTGGGCCGTGAGGACCACGTCGCACTTCTTCAGCGCTTCGATGTCGTTCGCGTCCTGGAGCTTGGTTTCATTCTTGGCCATGGCCGGGGCCTGGCCGCCAGCGTTGGACGTGCTGAAGAATACGGGCTCGATATGGTCGAAATCGCGCTCTTCCTGCATGCGTTGCATCAGGACGCTGCCGACCATTCCTCGCCAGCCGACGAGACCTACAATCATGACTAACCTCGGATGTGATTTGAACTTCCCCGCGCTTTCTTCGCYCGACGTGACTGCGCGGGGAAGACGAGCAGGCACGACGAACGATCTAGCCGATCGTTTTGGTAATAATGGTTTTAATCGTCGTTGCGGTAAGCGGGTGGCCGTGCGAACCCAGGCCAACCGGGCTGCGGGTAGCAACCGGGGCGGCGATGGCAGTCGAGGGGGACTGGAAGATTCGGACCATCCGCAAAGTCTACACGATTTTGCGGCGCTGCCACACGGGGGAAATCGGGGACAAATAAAAGAAAAGGCGCCGCATGCGGCGCCTTTTCAACTTGATACGGCTTACAGCGCGGCCAGGACGGCCTCGCCCATCTCGCGCGTACCGACCTGCTTGCAGCCCGGCGTCAGGATGTCGCCGGTGCGATAGCCCTGGGCCAGTACCTTCTTGACGGCGTTCTCGATGCGGTCGGCCTGTTCGGCGCGGTTCAGCGAGAAGCGCAGCATCATCGCCGCCGACAGGATGGTGGCCAGCGGATTGGCCACGCCCTTGCCGGCGATGTCGGGCGCGGAACCGTGCGAAGGCTCGTACAGGCCCTTGTTATTGGCGTCCAGCGAAGCCGACGGCAGCATCCCGATCGAACCCGTCAGCATGGCGGCCTCGTCCGACAGGATGTCGCCGAACATATTGCCGGTGACGATGACGTCGAAGCTCTTGGGTGCCTTGACCAGTTGCATGGCCGCGTTGTCCACGTACATGTGCGACAGCTCGACTTCCGGATATTCCTTGTGCACGTCGATCACGACGTCCTTCCAGAACTGGAAAGTCTCGAGCACATTGGCCTTGTCGACGCTGCACAGCTTCTTGCCGCGCTTGGCGGCGGCCTGGAAGGCGACATGCGCGATGCGGCGGATTTCCGGCTCGCTGTAGCGCATCGTGTCAAAGCCTTCGCGCGCGCCCTTGAAGGGACCGTCCGGCGCTTCGCGCATGCCGCGCGGCTGGCCGAAATAGATGTCGCCGTTCAGTTCGCGCACGATCAGGATATCCAGGCCGGCTACCAGTTCGGGCTTCAGGCTGGAGGCGCCGGTCAGCTCCGGATAGCAGATCGCCGGACGGAAGTTGGCGAACAGTTGCAGGTGCTTGCGCAGACCCAGGATGGCCTGCTCGGGACGCAGCGGGCGATCCAGCTTGTCGTACTTCCAGTCGCCCACGGCGCCGAACAGGATAGCGTCGGCGTCCTTGGCCAGCTTGAGCGTGGCGTCGGGCAGCGGATGGCCGCTGGCCTCGTAGCCCGCGCCGCCCACCGGCGCGGTTTCCAGCTCGAACTTCTCGTCGAGCGCGTTCAGGACCTTGACGGCCTCCGCGATGATTTCGGGACCGATGCCGTCACCCGGCAGGACTGCGATTTTCATGCTCTGTCTTCCTTTTATGTCTCGGCGTTCCAGCCAGTCTCAACCAACCACGCGATTGTTCAGCCACGGCATCTTCGCCACGCGTTCCGCCTCGTATGCCTTGATCTTGTCGGCATGGCGCAGGCTCAGGCCGATATCGTCGAAACCATTGAGCATGCAGTACTTGCGGAACGGTGCGATATCGAACGCGTAGCTGTCGCCGCCCGGCGTGATCACCAGTTGCTTGTCGAGATCGATCGTCAGCTTGTAGCCGTTGAACGCGTTGGTCTCGTTGAAGATATGGTCGACTTGCAACTCGGTCAGAACGACCGGCAGCAGGCCGTTCTTGTAGCAGTTGTTAAAGAAGATGTCGGCAAAGCTCGGCGCAATCACGGCGCGGAAGCCGTATTGCGTCAGCGCCCACGGCGCGTGCTCGCGCGAGCTGCCGCAACCGAAATTACGGCGTGCCAGCAGGATCGAGCCACCCTGGTAGCGCGGCTGGTTGAGCACGAAGTCCGGGTTCAGCGGCCGCTTGCTGTTGTCCTGGCCGGGCTGGCCCACGTCCTTGTAGCGCCACTCGTCGAACAGGTTGGGGCCGAAGCCGGTACGCTTGATCGACTTGAGGAATTGCTTGGGGATGATGGCGTCGGTGTCGACGTTCTCGCGGTCCAGGGGCACCGTGAGCCCGCTGTGTACAGTGAACTTGTCCATGGTCGGTTCCTTACTTCTTTGCCGCGTTTTCGAGCGAGCGGCCTGCGGCCTGTGTGTCCTTGCCAAGGCCGGCCATCGTATGGCAGCCGGCCAGTTGCAGCATGCACACGCATGCGAGCAACACGATCAGGGCTTGTTTCATGATGAGCCTGCGCGATTTAGCCGAGCTGGCGGATATCGACAAAGTGGCCTTCGATGGCAGCAGCGGCAGCCATCGCCGGGCTCACCAGGTGAGTCCGGCCACCCGCGCCCTGCCGCCCTTCGAAATTGCGGTTCGAGGTCGATGCGCAGCGCTCGCCCGCTTCCAGGCGGTCGGCATTCATGGCCAGGCACATCGAGCAGCCCGGCTCGCGCCACTCGAAGCCTGCGGCCTTGAAGACCTTGTCCAGCCCTTCGCGCTCGGCCTGCTCCTTGACCAGGCCAGAACCCGGCACCACCATCGCCAGCTTCACGTTGTTCGCCACGCGGCGGCCCAGCTTCTGCACGACCCAGGCGGCGGCGCGCATGTCTTCGATGCGGGAGTTGGTGCAGGAACCGATGAAGACCTTGTCGATCTTGATGCTGTCCACCGGCACGTTAGGCTGCAGGCCCATGTACTCCAGCGCGCGCTCCATGGCGTTGCGCTTGTTTGGGTCTTTTTCCTTCTCGGGATCCGGCACGCGGTCCTCGATGCTGATCACCATCTCGGGCGAGGTGCCCCAGGTCACTTGCGGGCGGACCTCTTCCGCGCGCAACTCGACCACCTGGTCGAAATGCGCGCCGGCGTCCGAATGCAGCGTGCGCCAGTAGTTCACGGCCTGCTCCCACTCCACGCCCTGCGGCGAGAACGGGCGGCCCTTGACGTATTCGAGCGTGACATCGTCGACGGCAACCAGGCCAGCGCGCGCACCCGCCTCGATGGCCATGTTGCACACCGTCATGCGCCCTTCCATGGTCAGGTCGCGGATGGCCGAACCGGCAAACTCAATGGTGTACCCGGTGCCACCGGCGGTGCCGATCTTGCCGATCACGGCCAGCACGATGTCCTTGGCGGTACAGCCGCGCGGCAGCTTGCCTTCCACGCGCACCAGCATGTTCTTGGCCTTCTTGCCCAGCAGCGTCTGTGTGGCCAGCACGTGCTCCACCTCGGAGGTGCCGATGCCGTGCGCCAGCGCGCCGAACGCGCCGTGCGTGCTGGTATGCGAATCGCCGCACACCACCGTCATGCCCGGCAGCGTGGCGCCCTGCTCCGGCCCGATCACGTGCACGATGCCCTGGCGCAGGTCGTTCATCTTGAACTGGGTGATGCCATACGCGTCGCAGTTGTTGTCCAGCGTGTCCACCTGCAGCTTCGACACCGGATCCGAAATACCCTGGCTGCGATCGGTGGTCGGCACGTTGTGGTCCGACACCGCCAGGTTGGCGCTGATGCGCCATACCGGGCGCTGCGCCAGCTTCAGGCCTTCAAACGCCTGCGGGCTGGTGACTTCGTGCAACAGATGCCGGTCGATGTACAGCATCGTGGTGCCGTCATCCTCGACGTGCACGGTGTGGTCATCCCAAAGTTTGTCGTAAAGCGTCTTGGCCATGATGCAGGGGGGCGGGCCGGGACCGTTCGGAACTGCACGGTTGGCGGCGTCGCGCGGTAGTTTGCGGGGATTTTTCGCAGGAATGCGGGCAATGAACTGCGGCTTGCTGCGATGCTTGACTTCGCAATCGATTATGCCACAGCGATAGCGCGCGACCGGGCCCTGGCCGGGCCGCGCGGCGGCGGGAATGTAATGTGATTGGCGAAAGGGGGATTTCGCCGATGGCGAAAAGGGGGGAATGGCGTGGGCGTTCTCCCGCTCGGCCGCCAGGCGGACGAGCGGGGAAAAAGATGGGCTCAACCGCCCAGATACGCGCTCTTGATACGATCGTTGGCCAACAGGTTGGCGCCAGTGTCCGCCAGCACCACGCGCCCCGTCTCCAGCACATAGCCACGATCCGCCACGCCCAGCGCCTTGTTCGCGTTCTGCTCCACCAGGAACACAGTGACGCCTTCGTCACGAATGGTCCGGATGATGTCGAAGATCTGCGCGATCACCAGCGGCGCCAGGCCGAGGGTAGGCTC
This sequence comes from Cupriavidus sp. 05T313, assembly GCF_056396665.1. Taxonomy (NCBI): domain Bacteria; kingdom Pseudomonadati; phylum Pseudomonadota; class Betaproteobacteria; order Burkholderiales; family Burkholderiaceae; genus Cupriavidus; species Cupriavidus sp. 05T313. Next base: position 14,463 of record NZ_JBFTLX010000071.1, read on the forward strand.
ATCCAGCAATAGCAGCCGGGGCCGGCTCATCAGCGCGCGGCCGATGGCCAGCATCTGCTGCTCGCCGCCGGACATGGTCCCGGCGCGCTGGGCCGAGCGCTGCTTCAGGCGCGGGAAGAGCTTGTAGACGTGCTCGACGCCCGCCTCGATCTCGTCGCGCTTGCCGAAGAAGGCGCCCATCTTCAGGTTTTCCAGCACCGTCAGGCTGGGAAACACGCGCCTCCCTTCCGGCGAGATCGCCATGCCGAGACGCATGATCTCGTGGGTAGGACGCCGCGTGATGTCCTGTCCTTCGAACATCACGCGTCCGCTCGACGCGCGCGGCGAGCCGCACACGGTCATCATCAGCGTGGTCTTGCCAGCGCCGTTGCTGCCGATCAGCGTGACGATCTCGCCCTTGTTCACTTCGATCGATACGCCAGACAGCGCTTCAATGGCGCCGTAATGGGTATGGACCTTTTCCAGCTTCAGCATCAGTCCTCTCCCAGGTAAGCCTTGATCACGCGCGGATCGTTACGCACTTCGGCCGGTTTGCCGATCACGATCGGCCGGCCGTGCTCCATCACCAGGATGCGGTCGGACACGCCCATCACCAGGCTCATGTCGTGTTCGATCAGCAGCACCGAGATCTTGAACTCGCGCCGCAACTGGTCGATCAGTTGCGACAACTCGACCTTTTCCTGCGGGTTGAGCCCGGCCGCGGGCTCATCGAGCATCAACAGGCGCGGATTGGTGATCATGCAACGCGCGATCTCCAGCCGGCGCTGGTGGCCGTACGACAGCGTGCCCGCCTCGCGGTTGGCCACGCCACGCAGACCCATGCGCTCGAGCCACACCGAAGCGCGCTCCAGCGCCTCGCGTTCGGCGCGGCGATAGGCCGGCGTGGCGAACAGCCCGTGCAGCAGGCCGGAGCGCACCTGCAGGTGCTGTGCCACCAGCAGGTTCTCCACCACCGTCAGTTGCTTGAACAGACGGATATTCTGGAACGTGCGCACCAGCCCGCGGCGCGCCACCTGGTGGCTCGGCAGGCGGGCAATCGAATGGCCGTCCAGCGAGACCTCGCCGGCGGTCGGCTTGTAGAAGCCGCCCACGCAGTTGAACACCGTGGTCTTGCCCGCGCCGTTGGGGCCGATGATGGCGAAGACTTCGTCACGGCGCACATCGAAATCGATGCCGTCGACCGCCAGCAGGCCGCCGAAGCGCATCTGCAGGCCGGAGACTTTCAGCAGTTCCGCTTGTTGAACTTGACTCATTGCGGCAACTCCACGTGGGGGCGGCTCGCGGGCAGCAGGCCCTGCGGACGCCACATCATCATCAGCACCATCACCAGGCCAAAGATCAGCATGCGGTACTCGGCAAAGCCGCGTGCCATTTCCGGCAGCGCGGTCAGCAGGATGGCCGCCAGGATCACGCCCAGTTGCGAGCCCATGCCGCCCAGCACCACCACCGCCAGGATCAGCGCGGACTCGATGAAGGTGAACGATTCGGGATTAACCAGGCCCTGGCGCGCGGCGAAGAACGCGCCGCCCAGGCCGGCGAAGGCCGCGCCCAGCGTAAATGCCGACAGCTTGATGCGGGTCGGGTTCAGGCCGAGCGAACGGCAGGCGATCTCATCCTCGCGCAGGGCTTCCCACGCGCGCCCCATCGGCATGCGGATCAGCCGGCTGGTGACGAACAGCGTGAAGCCCACCAGCAGCAGCGCCAGCAGGTACAGGAAGATCACCATGTGCTCGCCGCTGTAGTCCCAGCCCAGCAGCTCGTGGAAAGTCTTGGCGCCCTCCACGCTCGCGCTGCGTGCCATCTCGATGCCGAACACGGTCGGCTTCGGGATGCCCGACACGCCGTCCGGGCCACCGGTCAGGCTGGTCAGGTTGTTGAGCAGCAGGCGGATGATTTCGCCGAAGCCCAGCGTGACGATGGCCAGGTAATCGCCACGCAGCCGCAGCACCGGGAAGCCCAGCAGGAAACCGAAGGTGGCCGACATGCAGGCTGCGATCGGCAGGCATTCCCAGAAGGTCAGGCCGAAGTACTGGTTGAGCAGTGCGTAGGTGTAGCCGCCCACCGCGTAAAAGCCGACGTAGCCCAGGTCAAGCAGCCCGGCGTAGCCCACCACGATGTTCAGGCCCAGCCCGAGGATCACGTAGATCAGTGCCAGCGTGGCCACGTCCACCGCGCCGCGCGAGCCGAAGAACGGGAACACCAAGCCGACCGCCAGCAGCAGCCAGATCACCTTGCGTTGCTGGCCGGTGCCCAGCGCGGGCAGGCTCGGCACCTTGACGCCGGCGGTGGCGCGCAGGAACAGCGGCTTGAACAGCTGGAACAGGAAGACCGCGCCCACCGCCAGCCAGACCGGCTTCCAGTGCGGCTCGAACACAACCTTGTAGCCGTCCAGCTTGAGCTGCAGCCCCAGCACGGGAATAGTCAGGATGGCCGTCATCACGGCCGCGACGATGGCGTTCTTCAGGGTCTGCCCTGCCGGGGCGCTTTGCGCCACGTTGATCGGCGTAGAAATAGCTTGTGTCATGGCGTCATACCTTTTCAACGTCGGGCTTGCCCAGCAGGCCGGTCGGGCGGAACAGCAGGATCAGCACCAGCAGGCCGAAGGCCACCACGTCCTTGTACTCGGCCGGCATGTAGCCGGAGGCAAAGGTTTCCGCCAAGCCCAGCAGCACACCGCCCAGCATGGCGCCGGGGATGCTGCCGATGCCGCCAAGCACCGCCGCGGTAAAAGCCTTGATGCCTGCGACGAAGCCGATATAGGGATTGAGCTTGCCGATGGTCAGGCCGATCAGCACACCGCCCACCGCCGCCAGCATCGCGCCCAGCACGAAGGTGAAGGAGATCACGCGGTTGGTGTCGATGCCGAGCAGGTTGGCCATGCGCATGTCTTCGGCGCAGGCGCGGCAGGCGCGGCCCATGCGCGAATGGCCGATAAACAGCGTCAGCGCGATCATCAGCACCAGCGTCACGCCCACGATCAGCAGCCGCGAATACGGCATGGTCACGGTGAAGTCGCTGCCCATCTGGAACTCGATGGCGCCGGAGAGCAGCACCGGCACGGACACGTCGCGCGCGCCCTGCCCGATCTGCACATAGTTCTGCAGGAAGATCGACATGCCGATGGCGGAGATCAGCGGCACCAGCCGCGGCCCGCCGCGCAGGGGCCGGTAGGCCACCCGCTCCACCGCGAAGCCGTACAGGCCGGTGACCAGCACCGAAACCAGCAAGGCGGCGCCCAGCACCAGCGGCAGCGGATAACCCGCGCTCGCACCGATCGCAGTGAGCGTCACCAGGCCCACGTAGGCGCCGATCATATAGATCTCGCCGTGGGCAAAATTGATCATGCCGATGATGCCGTAGACCATGGTGTAGCCAATGGCAATCAGCGCATAGATCGCACCCAGCGTCAGGCCATTGACCAGTTGCTGGGTGAACTGCGGAAGGAACTCGTTCATGCGGGAAGCCCCATAACTTTGAAGCAGGAGAAGCCGGCGCTGCAGGAGATGCGCAAGCGCCTGGCAAGCTCCGTGATGCCGGAGTTGCCCAGGCACCGGCTGCGGCGGATAAGCCGCACCGGCCGGGCAACCGGACCCCGATACCAAAACGCCCCGCTCAAACCATGAGCGGGGCGTATCAAGCCGATGTGCGGCTTAGTTGGCAGCGGTCTTGGTAGCGTCCTTGTGCCAGGTGAACACAACGAACCTGAACGACTTCAGGTCGCCCTGCGCGTCGTACTCGACCTTGCCGATCGGGGTCTGGAAGGCGTTCTTGTGCATGTAGGCCGCGACCTTGGYCGGGTCSGTGCTCTTGGCGCCGGCGATGGCGTCGCCGATGATCTGGACCGCGGCATAGGCCGGCATCTGGAACGGGCCGTTGGCATCGCGCTTYTTGTCGGCGAARGCCTTGACCAGCGCGGCATTGGACGGATCGGCGGAGAAGTCGGCCGGCAACGTCACCAGCATGCCTTCGGACGACGCGCCGGCAATGGCGGTCACGTCCTTGTTGCCCACGCCTTCAGGACCCATGAAGGTCGCCTTGACGCCCTGCTCGCGCGCCTGGCGCATCAGCAGGCCCATTTCCGGGTGGTAGCCGCCGAAGTAGACGAAGTCCACGCCTTGCGACTTGAGCTTGGTGATCACGGCGGAGTAGTCCGAATCGCCGGCATTCACGCCTTCGAACACGGCGACCGGGATCTTGGCGGCTTCCAGGTCCTTCTTCACCGAGGACGCGATGCCCTGACCGTACGACTGCTTGTCGTGCAGGATCGCAACCTTCTTGGGCTTGACCTTGGTGATGATGTACTGGGCAGCGGCCGGGCCTTGCTGGTCGTCACGGCCGATGGTGCGGAAGATGAACTTGCGCTTCTTGTTTTCGGTCAGCTGCGGCGCGGTGGCCGACGGGGTGACCATCACGACGCCTTCGTTCTCGTAGATGTCGGAGGCGGGGATGGTCGAGCCCGAGCACACGTGCCCGATTACGTAGTGGATCTTCTGGCTGACGATCTTGTTGGCAACCGCCACGGCTTGCTTGGGTTCGCAGGCGTCGTCCATCAGCACCACTTCGAACTTGTTGCCGCCCGCGCCGCCGGCGGCATTGATCTGCTCGATGGCAGTCAGCGCGCCAGCCTTGACCATGTCGCCGTACTGGGCAACCGAGCCGCTCATGGGGCCGGCAATGGCAATCTTGATGGTCTCCGCGTTGGCGGTGGCGCCGAAAGCGCACAGGGCCGTGGCCAGGGAGATGGACGTAAGACGGGACAGCGTCATCAGGAGCTCCTCGATATGTATTGGTCATGGACTGAGGCGGCATGACCTGCGCAATCGAACAACACCCGCGAGCTACAACCTGGAAGACGCCCGAGACGCGGAAGACGGGCCTGCAAGACATAAAGCGTGTGCGGGGCCCGGCATGTGCCAGCCCTCCCGGATACAGCGGAGAGGACCTTGGTTCGGAAAGACAACGTTAATGCGTTCTCTATTGCGCAGGTGATTCGCCTGCCCCGCTCGCCTCAACGCAGTCCGGAAGGGTGGCCCGGCTGCTGTCGGCAAAGCAGCCCGCATTATAGGGTCAAACTCCGCGCCGGATGGCATATTTGCACAACAAATGAGGACGCAATTAGCAGATTTTCGGCACAAATCATCGAAAATTGACGTTTTCGCCACCTTTTCGGCAATCATTCTTTTGCGACGCACAAGGGCTGCCTGGCCTGAATGACAAACGCCCCGGCATGGCCGGGGCGTTTGGTATTGCTGCGCTGCTCACGGGGACCAGGTTATCCACACCCTACTTCGGCATGGCCCCCTGCCCTTGGGCGAAAAGCTCAACGCGTGCCGATATCCGGCACGTTGCGGCTTGCCGCACCGTTGAACAGCTGGCGCGGACGGCCGATCTTGTACTCCGGATCGGTGATCATTTCTTCCCACTGCGAGATCCAGCCCGGCGTGCGTGCCAGGGCGARGATGCAGGTGAACAGCGACGTCGGGATGCCCAGCGCGCGCTGCACGATGCCCGAGTAGAAGTCGACGTTCGGGTACAGCTTGCGGCTGACGAAGTACTCGTCTTCCAGCGCGATCTTTTCCAGTTCCATGGCGAGCTTGAACAGCGGGTCGTTGTGCAGGCCCAGTTCGTTCAGCACTTCATAGCAGGTTTCGCGCATCAGCTTGGCACGCGGGTCGTAGTTCTTGTACACGCGGTGGCCAAAGCCCATCAGGCGGACGCCCGAGTTCTTGTCCTTGACCTGCTTGATGAACTCCGTGATGTTGTCGACGCTGCCGATTTCCTCAAGCATCTTGAGGGCGGCTTCGTTGGCGCCACCGTGGGCCGGGCCCCACAGGCAAGCCACGCCGGCGGCGATGGCGGCGAACGGGTTGGTACCCGAGGAGCCGGCCAGGCGCACCGTGGAGGTGGATGCGTTCTGCTCGTGGTCCGCGTGCAGGATGAAGATGCGGTCCAGCGCGCGCTCGAGCACCGGGTTCACCTTGTACGGAGCGCACGGCGTGGAGAACATCATCTGCATGAAGTTGCCCGAGTAGGACAGGTCGTTCTGCGGATAGATGTACGGCTGGCCGATGTTGTACTTGTAGGCCATGGCGACCAGGGTCGGCATCTTGGCGATCAGGCGGATCGCGGAGATTTCGCGCTGGTGCGGATCATCGATGTCCATGGCGTCGTGGTAGAACGCGCTCATGGCACCCACCAGGCCCGTCAGGACGGCCATCGGGTGGGCATCGCGGCGGAAGCCGCGCAGGAAAAACTGCATCTGCTCGTGAACCATGGTGTGGTTCATCACGGCACCGACGAATTCTTCCTTCTGCTTGGCGTTGGGCAGTTCGCCCTTGAGCAGCAGGTAGCAGGTTTCCAGGTGGTCGCACTTGGTCGCCAGCTGCTCGATCGGGTAGCCGCGGTACAGCAGTTCGCCCTTGTCGCCGTCGATATAGGTGATCTTCGAATTGCACGAAGCCGTCGACATGAAACCGGGGTCATAGGTGAACTTGCCGGTTTGTCCGTACAGCTTGCGAATATCGATTACGTCGGGGCCAACGGTACCCGTATAAATCGGCAGCTCAACGCTGGGGGAACCATCGGAAAACGATAGCGTGGCTTTCACATCGGACGGCGTCATGTCGGTTCCTTCTAATGCTGACTAATAATGTTGACGAAACTCAGACCGAACGCAGCAGGGCAATCACGTGCTGCATCGGGGGCGTGTCGAGCYCACCGTCCAGCTCCTTGCGGGCAAGCAGCAGGTCCATCAACTCGTTGTCGCTCAGCTCGAACAGCTCGGAGAGCGCGGCCACGTCCTGGTCGGATAGGCTTTCTTCGTAACGGTTGAAAAAACGTTCGACGATGATGTCGTTCTCCAGGAGGCCGCGCCGCGCGCGCCAGCGCAGTCGCGCACGCCGGTGCGGATCGGCCTGGTGGGAGAAACTGGGGGAAACACTTTCGGTCATAGGTACCTACTTCCGGCGCGCCGGTCGGGTATGCAGTTTGATAGCCCGGACTGACGCGCCGCTTACATCCACCGCGCGGATCAGACCGAGCGGCGAACCATCAGCTCCTTGATCTTGCCGATGGCCTTGGTCGGGTTCAGTCCCTTCGGGCAAACGTCGACGCAGTTCATGATGCTGTGGCAACGGAACAGGCGGTACGGGTCGTTCAGGTCGTCCAGACGCTCGCTGGTCGCCTGGTCGCGGCTGTCCGCGATAAAGCGATAGGCTTGCAGCAGGCCGGCCGGGCCGACGAACTTGTCCGGGTTCCACCAGAACGACGGGCACGACGTCGAGCAGCTTGCGCACAGGATGCACTCATACAGGCCATCCAGCTCGTCGCGTTCCTCGGGCGACTRCAGGCGCTCTTTCTCGGGCGGCGGCTCGTCGTTGATGAGGTACGGCTTGATCGAGTTGTACTGCTTGAAGAACTGCGTCATGTCGACGATCAGGTCGCGCACCACCGGCAGGCCGGGCAGCGGACGCAATACGATGCGGTCCGGCAGCTCGCGCATATTGGTCAGGCAGGCCAGACCGTTCTTGCCGTTGATGTTCATCGCGTCCGAACCACACACGCCTTCGCGGCAGGAACGGCGGAACGAGATGGTTTCGTCCAGCTTCTTCAGCTTGACCAGCGCGTCCAGCAACATGCGCTCATGACCGTCAAGCTCGACCTCGTAAGTCTGCATGCGGGGCGCAGCATCCTTGTCCGGATCGTAGCGGTAGACTTCGAAAATACGCTTCATTTCTGTGGGTCCTGTGGGTCGTCTACGGCGGTGCTTAGAAGGTCCGGGCCTTGGGCGGAACGCTTTCCACCGTCAGCGGGTTCATCTTCACCGGCTTGTATTCGAGGCGGTTGCCTTCGCTGTAGAACAGGGTGTGCTTGAGCCAGCTCTCGTCGTCGCGATTCGGGAAATCGCTGTGCGCGTGCGCACCGCGGGATTCCTTGCGGGCAGCCGCCGAGATCATGGTGGCCTTCGCCACTTCCACCAGGTTGGCCACTTCCAGGGCTTCCACCAGTGCGGTGTTGAAGACCTTGGACTTGTCCTTCAGGTGAATGTTGTTGGCACGCTCGGTCACTTCCAGGATGCGCTCGACGCCCTCATCCATCAGCTTCTGCGTACGGAACACGCCCGCATGCGACTGCATGTTCTTGCGGATGTCGTTGGCCACGTCCTGGGTGTATTCACCCGAGGTCGACGATTGCAGCTTGGCCAGGCGCGACATGGCGCGGTCGGCGGCATCGGCCGGCAGCGGCTTGTGCTCTTTCTGCTTGATCGCCGTCGCCGCGATATGGTTGCCGGCCGCGCGGCCGAACACCACCAGGTCCAGCAGCGAGTTGGTGCCCAGGCGGTTGGCGCCGTGCACCGACACGCAGGAGCATTCGCCGATCGCGTAGAAACCGTTGATGACCTCGTTGGGATTGCCGTTCTTCGGCGCCACCACCTGGCCATTGATATTCGTCGGGATACCGCCCATCTGGTAATGGATGGTCGGCACCACCGGGATCGGTTCCTTGATCGCGTCCACGTTGGCGAACTTGACGCCGATCTCGCGGATCGACGGCAGGCGCTTCATGATGGTGTCCGCGCCAACGTGCGTCAGGTCCAGCAGCACGTAGTCGCCGTTCGGGCCGCAGCCGCGGCCTTCCTTGATTTCCTGGTCCATCGAGCGCGAGACGAAGTCGCGCGGCGCCAGGTCCTTCAGCGTCGGCGCATAGCGCTCCATGAAGCGCTCGCCGTCCTTGTTGCGCAGGATACCGCCTTCGCCGCGCACGCCTTCGGTGATCAGCACGCCCGCGCCGGCCACGCCGGTCGGGTGGAACTGCCAGAACTCCATGTCCTCCAGCGGCACGCCTGCGCGCGCTGCCATGCCCAGGCCGTCACCGGTGTTGATGAAGGCGTTGGTCGAAGCGGCATAGATCCGGCCGGCGCCGCCGGTGGCGAACAGCGTGGTCTTGGCTTCGAGGATGTAGACTTCGCCGGTTTCCATTTCCAGCGCGGTCACGCCCAGCACGTCGCCGTCGGCGTCGCGGATCAGGTCCAGCGCCATCCATTCGACGAAGAAGTGCGTCTTGGCGCGCACATTACGCTGGTACAGCGTATGCAGCAGTGCGTGGCCGGTACGGTCGGCCGCGGCGCAAGCGCGCTGGACCGGCTTCTCGCCGTAGTTGGACGTGTGGCCGCCAAACGGACGCTGGTAGATGGTGCCGTCGGGGTTGCGGTCGAACGGCATGCCGAAGTGTTCGAGCTCGTAGACCACCTTGGGCGCTTCACGGCACATGAATTCGATCGCGTCCTGGTCGCCCAGCCAATCGGAACCCTTGATGGTGTCGTAGAAGTGATAGTGCCAGTTGTCCTCGCTCATGTTGCCGAGCGAGGCGCCGATGCCGCCCTGCGCCGCCACGGTGTGCGAGCGGGTCGGGAAAACCTTGGAAAGCACGGCCACGTTCAGGCCGGCCTCTGCGAGCTGGAGGGATGCGCGCATCCCGGCGCCGCCCGCCCCGACGATGACCACGTCAAAGCGACGACGCGGCAATCCTGTCTTGACTGCGACCATTTATTACACCCTCCAGAGAATCTGAGCTGCGTAGCCCGCGCAACCGACGAGCCACAGAATCGTAAGAACTTGCAGCACGAGGCGCACGGCCATCGGCTTCACATAGTCCATCCAGATGTCGCGCACGCCAATCCAGGCGTGAAACAGCAGCGACAGGATGGTGAGGAACGTGATGATCTTCATCCATTGGTTGGCGAAGAGACCTGCCCACGCTTCGTAGGAAGCGCCGTTCGAGAGCAGGAAGGCGACTGCCAGCACGACGGTGAAGACCACCATGATGACAGCGGTGACGCGCTGCGCGAGCCAGTCTTTCAGACCGTAGTGCGCACCGACGACCAGACGCTTGGGACCGATATTATTATTTGCCACGTTGACTCTCTCCTCAGAACAGGCCGAACAGCTTCAGGCCGAACACCGCGGTGAGCAACAGGCTGATGATCAGCACGGAGACAGCGGACTTGGCCGAAGCGGCCTTGGTCACACCGACGTGCACGTCGAGCAGCAGGAAACGGATGCCAGCGCAGAAGTGGTGCAGGTAACCCCAGATCAGGGCCAGCAGAACCAGCTTGACGAAGCCACCGGACAGCAGCGCCGAGAACTTTGCGAAACTCAGTTCGGAAGTGACGCTCTGCTCGAAGAGATACAGGACGAAAGGAAGGAGGAGGAACATCAGAGCACCGCTTGCGCGATGCAGGATGGACACCTTGCCGGCCCAGGGCAACCTGTAACGCGCCAGCTGCGTCACATGGATGTTCCGGAACTCCGGCCTGGCTTGTTTGGCTTCAGCCATGCGAGACCCCATTTTGCGGTAAACAAAAAACAAAACTACTGAGCGCTCTGGATGCAAATGGATGCAGCCGGAGCAAATCCCGATAATTTTAGCGCCTTTGTTGCGCGGCGCACCAATAATTTTCAGCTATCGCGCACCAACATGGCGTGCCCGACAATCGAACGCAACCACGCCGCCCGGTAATCTCCCCCGCTTTGCGCAACGGCGGGGTCCGCCGTGGCGGCGTCGGCAATAATCCACCCGCATTTCCACACGGCAGCTCAGCTCAAATCGTTCTGATAATAGTGCCGGGTAGTGACGTACAGCCCCCGCCGGACCTCGACGGGCCGGTCGCCATAGGTGAACGAGACCCGCTCGACGGACAAAAGCGGCGTCCCCGCATCGACGGACAGCAGGGTGGCGGTGGCGCTATCTGCCGCCACGGCGCGGATTTTCTCGGTGGCCCGGATCATGCGCGTGCCGAATTCGGCCTCGAACAGCGCATACATCGGCCCCTTCCATTCGGTCAGCTTTTCGGCGGTCAGGCCCTTGAAGTTGGTACCCAGCAGCCAGATTTCGTCCAGCACCGTGGCTTCGCCGGAGAAAAACAGCACGCGGCGGATCTGCACCACGCTATCGCCGGTGCGGATCTCCAGCAGGCGTGCGATTTCGGCCGGCGCGCGCAGGCGCTTGCACTCCAGCACCTGGCTTGCGCCATAATGCGGCTCGCCCTCGTCCGGCACCAGGCGCAGGAAGCGGAACTTCACGCCATCCTCGTGGTGCGTCGTGACAAAGGTGCCCTTGCCCTGCCGGCGCGCGACCAGGTTCTCGGCCGCGAGTTCGTCGATCGCCTTGCGCACGGTGCCCTGGCTGACCTTGTAGCGCGCGGCAAGGTCCATCTCGCTGGGGATCATTTCGCCTGGCTTCCATTCGCCGGACTGCAGGCTCTGCGTGATGAGCGCCTTGATCTGCTGATAGAGCGGGCTGAACGTAGGCGAGGCCGCGGCGGCCGCGGACGGCTGCGTCCCGGCGCCGGGCGCAGCGGCGCCGTTATCCTGCACTGCAGCAACGGCAGTGCCGGCGAGGGACGGGGGCAGGGATGACATAACCGAATTTCACCACAAAATGGCAAAGGGCGTCCAGCCCGACATCAAATGTCTTATGTCTTATATAAGACATATGAATTGACAACACAATTGAGCCGGCCTACACTCCCGCAGGTTTCACGCTGGCATCCACTCTGGATACGGCACCCCTCTTCGCAGTAGACTTACGCTTTGTCGCACCCCATGACCCGTTGTGGCTCTCTCCAGTCGGCATCGTTAGCAGCGCGCCGGTGGATTGCCGCCTGCCGCCGTGGCGACAAATCCGCACCCGGTGACGTCCGGACCCCCGTCCGGCTCGCCACCGACCAGTTTCCCCCTCTTCTTGTTTGGAGAATTACTCATGGCTAAAGCCCCAATGCGCGTCGCAGTCACCGGCGCCGCTGGCCAGATCGGCTACTCCCTGCTGTTCCGCATTGCCAATGGCGACATGCTCGGCAAAGACCAGCCGGTCATCCTCCAACTGCTCGACCTCCCGCAAGCCCAGGCCGCCGTCAAGGGCGTGGTGATGGAACTGGAAGATTGCGCATTCCCGCTGCTGGCCGGCGTGGTGATCACCGACGATCCCAAGGTCGCGTTCAAGGATGCCAACGTCGCGCTGCTGGTCGGTGCCCGTCCGCGCAGCAAGGGCATGGAGCGCAAGGACCTGCTCGAAGCCAACGCCCAGATCTTCACGGTGCAGGGTAAGGCACTGGACGAAGTCGCCGCCCGCGACATCAAGGTGCTGGTGGTCGGCAACCCGGCCAATACCAACGCCTATATCGCGATGAAGTCGGCTCCGAGCCTGCCCAAGGAGAACTTCACCGCCATGCTGCGCCTGGATCACAATCGTGCCCTGTCGCAAATCGCCGCCAAGACCGGCAAGCCTGTCGCGTCGATCGAGAAGATGTTCGTCTGGGGCAACCACAGCCCGACCATGTACGCCGACTACCGCTACGCGACCGTCGACGGCCAGAGCGTCAAGGACCTGATCAACGACCACGCCTGGAACAATGACGTGTTCCTCCCGACCGTCGGCAAGCGCGGCGCCGCCATCATCGAGGCGCGTGGCCTGTCGTCGGCAGCTTCGGCCGCCAACGCCGCCATCGACCACGTGCATGACTGGGTCCTGGGCTCGAACGGCAAGTGGGTCACCATGGGCATCCCGTCCGACGGTTCCTACGGCATCCCCGAGGACACCATGTTCGGCTTCCCGGTGACCACCGCCAACGGCAAGTATGAAATGGTCAAGGGCCTTGAAGTCGACGCCTACAGCCGGGAAAAGATCAACATCACGCTCAAGGAACTGGAAGAAGAGCGTGCCGGCGTGCAGCATCTGCTCGGCTGATCCAGGCACCGCCAATGACTAAGCCGGAGCCCCGCAACGATTCACGAATCGGCGCGGGCTCCGGTTTTTTCATTCTGGCGCCCCGCCCTTCCCATCACTTTCGACTGCGAAGACGGCGCCGCCGTGGGCCTGGAGCGCGATCACGCCGAATTGTGCGCTCGCCTCATCAACGGCCCGCTGAACCGCTTCAACCGCGTGGGCGTTCGCGTACACGACCCTGCCCATGCCAGCTGGCGCCAGGACATCGACATCCTGGTCGGCAGTGCCGGCGCCCGCCTGGCCTATGTGGTCGTGCCCAAGGTAACCGACGTGGTGGAGGTCGCCCGCGTCACCGACCACGTCAACCAGGCCGCGCGCGCGGCCGGCATTGCGCGCCACATCCCCATTCATGTGCTGATAGAGACGCACGCCGCGCTGGAGCAGGCTTTCGATATCGCCCGGCTGGTGCAGGTGGAATGCCTCAGCTTCGGCTTGATGGATTTCGTCTCGGCGCACCACGGTGCCATTCCGGGCGAAGCCATGCGCTCGCCGCAGCAGTTCGAGCACCCGCTGATCCGGCGTGCCATGCTCGAGATCTCGGCAGCCTGCCATCGTCATGGCAAAGTGCCGTCGCACAATGTCAGCACCGATATCGAGCAGCCCGCGCGCGCTGGAGACGATGCGATACGGGCGCGTGCCGAGTTCGGCTACCTGCGCAAGTGGAGCATCCACCCCAGCCAGATCCAGCCGATCGTGGCGGCCTTCCGCCCTGGCGGCGCGGAGATCGGCGCGGCCAGCGAGATACTGATGGCCGCCTACGAGAACAACTGGGCGCCGATCCGCCACCAGGGCCAGTTGCACGACCGCGCCAGCTACCGCTATTACTGGTCGCTGCTGCAGCGTGCGCATGCCACCGGCGCCGGCCTGCCGGGCAATGTGCTGGACCGCTTTTTTGCATGAACGCTGCCTGGGGCGTGGCATCGCGCGGCATTTGCGCGGTGCGCCCAGGCAATGACCACCCTATGACACAGGGTCCAGCCCGGGCCAGGCGCGGGTGAGAGGCCAGACAGGAGACACGATGTCAGAGCAGCAGCCAGTCCCGCAGAACACCCCTAAGCCGAAGAAATCCGTCGCCCTGTCGGGCGTGACCGCCGGCAATACAGCGCTATGCACGGTCGGCCGTACCGGCAACGACCTGCACTACCGTGGCTACGACATCATCGACATCGCCGAGACCTGCGAGTTCGAAGAGATCGCCCACCTGCTGGTGCACGGCAAGCTCCCCACCCGCGCCGAACTCACCGCCTACAAGGCCAAGCTCAAGGCCCTGCGCGGCCTGCCCGCCAACGTCAAGGC
>NZ_JBFTLX010000072.1:0-27828 GCF_056396665.1 Cupriavidus sp. 05T313
CACTATCGACCGGTTCAGCGGCGGCATCATCTGCTCAACCACCCATTCCCGATGCTCGGTTGCATATCGTGTCATCACCTATTCGCACACCGCCCTCCATTTTGCTTCACTAAGGAAACGGAGGCGACAAGTATCCTGACATGGAGGGCAAGACAAAAAAGTAGGTCGCCGCCCCGCAGGGGTGGTGAAACTGCCTTTGACTTTGAGCCTTTGAAGTTGATTTTGACGTCATGCAGCCGAAGTCGAAGTCGAAATCGAAGCCGAACCAAAAAAACATCAAACCAGCCCCAACGCCCCGATCCCCTCAACATTAAACCTCTCCCTGACCATCACCACCACCCGCCGCGCCAGCGGCAAACTCCTGACGGCTTCCTCCTCGCTCCGCCCGGGAAAGTCCACTTCCGCGCTCCAGTTGCACCCGGTATGGTCAGGCCGGTGCAAGCACACCGCGTGCAACTGGCAACCTTGGCATCCAGGCTGCTCCCGCAGGCAGTCGTTAAGCAAGCGTTTGAGTTCGGGCAGTGGTTTGGTCTGGCGATCCATCATGGACTCCGGTTGCTCGCCGGCGCTCACAGCAGACTGGGCGGGGCCGGGCGGGGCCGAGGTTCCGGGGGCGGAAGCAGGGGAACCGATGGCCGTATCAGTTGATCGCCTTGTCGGCCCGGCATCCCGGGCAAAGGCCGTATAGCACCAGCATGTGTTCACGCAGCACAAAGGAATTGGCGGTGGCCACTTCACGCTGGCGGGCTTCGATGGCTTCGTCCCGAAACTCTTCCACGCGCCCGCAGGCTACGCAGATGAGGTGGTCGTGATGACCGCCCTCATTGAGCTCGCGGAAAGGAAGGTGCTCCGGCGCGGCCGCGCCGCCTCGCGCTTTGCGCTGACGTACGCCATTGCGTGCCGTAAGAGTGCGGCGGGCGGCTTCCCGGCAGGAAGGCCACCCGCGGCTGCAAGCCGTGCTGGCACGGCTCGCGGAATAAAAAAATGGCTTGGCTTGTCAGCCGAAGAGGCGATCGGGAAAGCGGGGTCTGGTTGCTTTCCCGATCCTCCGGTGACTGGCTACTGCCAAACGCTCCGCGGTACGGAGCGGTCCCCACAAAAGACGGTGATGGATGCCGCGTTGCGACACCACAAAATTTCGGTTGCCGCGGACTTGCCGCCGGCCTTGCTCGTATCCTTCTTGTCTCGCGCCGGGGAGCGTTTTGCTTGCCCCGCGTCAGACAGTGAACCTATGGTAAATGGGAATTAATCTCATTACAAGGAAAATTTTCATCTTGTTTCGAAAGCAGGCGGGGCGCGGCAGGGTGAGCCCTGGCTGGGCGCGGGAGCCAAAAAATCGTGCACCGGGCAGCGGGAAAGTCCCCGGCGCACGAGAAGCGCGCGATAACGCATGCGCGGCTAGCGGCGCCGGGCTTGCTGGCTCCTGGCGCCGCTATCTACTGCCTTGTGACGGCCCGCGGGCCTCAGGCGCCTGCGAGCCGGAACGCGCCAACTGCGCGGTGCAACGCATCGGCCTGGTCTTCAAGCGAGGCCGCCGCGGCCGCCGCCTGCTCCACCAGCGCGGCGTTCTGCTGCGCCATCTGGTCCATCTGCGTGACAGCCTGGTTGACCTGCTCGATGCCGCCGGTCTGCTCTTCGGTGGCGGCCCGCATTTCGCCCATCAGGTCGGTAACGCGTTTGACGGCTTCCACGATCTCGTCCATGGCCTGGCCCGCGGTTTCCACCAGTGCCGAGCCATCGTCCACCCGCTGCGCGGAGTTGCCGATCAAGGCCTTGATCTCCTTGGCGGCGGTGGCGCTGCGCTGGGCCAGGCTGCGCACCTCGCCGGCCACCACCGCGAAGCCGCGGCCCTGGTCGCCGGCCCGGGCGGCTTCCACCGCGGCGTTGAGCGCGAGGATATTGGTCTGGAACGCGATGCCTTCGATCACGCCGATGATGTCGACGACCTTGCCCGAGGCCGTCTTGATTTCGCCCATGGTGTTGACCACCTTGCTCACGATGGCGCCGCCGCGCACCGCGATCTCCGAGGCGCCCTCGGCCAGCCGGCTGGCCTGGCGCGCGTTATCCGCGCTCTGGCGCACGGTGCCGGTGAGTTGCTCCATGCTGGCCGCGGTCTGCTCCAGCGACGCCGCCTGTTCCTCGCTGCGGCGCGAGAGGTCGGCGTTGCCGGTGGCGATCTCCCTTGCCGCCCCGGCGATGGAATCGGCCGAGCCGCGGATGCTGCCGATCGCGCCGGTCAGCCGGGTTTGCATTTGCTGCATGGCGAACAACACGCTCTGCTGGTCGCCAGGGGCGGTGTGCACTTCGCTGGCCAGGTCGCCTTCCGCGATACGCGCCGCGATGCGCGAAGTCAGCGCAGGCTCTCCGCCAAGCTGTTTCTGCAGGCCGCTGGCAATGCGCAGCACCACCACGGTCATGAGCGTGCCGATCCCCAGCAGCAGGGCGAGGGATTTGAACAGCGCTTGGCGGAATGCCGCATTGATATCGTCCAGGTAGACGCCGGCGATGAAATTCCAGTCCCACGGCTTGAAGTTCGCCACGTAGCTCAGCTTGGGCTGCGGCGCCTCGGCGCCGGGTTTGGCCCACAGGTAGTGCACATAGCCGCGTCCCACGCTCTTGCCGATCGCGGCGATTTCCCGGAACAGGTAGGTCCCGTTCGGATCCTTGGTGTCCTCCATGTTCTTGCCGTTCATTTCGGGCTTGAATGGATGCATCACCACGACCGCGTCGGAGCGCATTAGCGTGAAGTAGCCGTCTTCGCCAAAGCGCATGGCGCGCACGCGCTCCATGGCCTGCTGCCGGGCTTCCTCCATCGGCATCTTGCCGCCGCGCGCCAGCGCCTCGTACGACTGCACGACGGACAGCGCGGTATCCGTGACGTGGGCCAGGTCGAGTTTCCTCTCTTCGAGCCGCAACTCGCGCATCTGCCAGGCATCCCACAGCGTCAGCCCGAGCAGGCAGACCCAGCTCAGGAGCAATGGCAACAGTAATTTCTTCCTCAGGCTCAGGCGTTCCAGCATCTTTTCTCCCCGGTTCTTAGATATGGATTGACTCCACTCCTCCGCGATAACGGCGCACCGGAAGGCAAACTTGACGCTATGGCGYTAGGGGATTTCCTCAGGTGTGGAAAGGGATTCAGGGCGATCGGATGTCTCACGTGCGCGTCGCCGCACAATCCCTTTCACGTCGTGGATATTCGCGCACTTGACCCGGTTGGACGGGCCAATTGCCTGGCGCGTTTAGCGGGCGTCCTTCGGCCGGTCGCCCTTGGGCCAGTCCTTTGCCCTGCCCGCATAATCTGGACGCGGCTGCTGGGTGAAGTAGGCCGCGACATCCACGGCATCCTGCGCCGATAGCGTTCCGCCCTGGCCGAGCGGCATATTGTGTTTGACGAAGGCGGCTGCCGTGTACATGCGTGCCATGCCGGCCCCGACATTGAACGAGTCCTTGCCCCAGACTGGCGGGAAAATGTAGCCGCCTTGCGGGTTCCTGGTACCTTGGCCTTCCGCCCCATGGCAGGAGGCACATTGCGCTGCGTACACCGCCTTGCCATGCACACGGTCCGGCACCAGCGAGGTATCCATTTTTTCGAATCCTCTGCCAGTCACGTTCGTGCCAGTCGGGACGCCGGTGGAGAGCCACTTCATGTAGGACAGGATGGCATTCATCTCAGCCGAGTCGAATGGAAGCGGCTTGCCATTCATCGAGCGCTGGAAGCAGTCGTTAATGCGTTCCTGAAGGGAGTTGACCTTGGCGCTGCGGGACCGGTATTCCGGAAAGACGCCGGTGAGGCCCACCCAGGGCGACGCATAGGCCGTTGTCCCGGCATTGAGGTGACAGCTTGAGCAATTCAGGCCATTGCCGACATTGCGGGGAAGTTGTTTATGGGTGTCCGTCAGCAACACCTTGCCGCGCTTGATGGCATCGCCCATCGGTCCCTTGGGAATCGATGCTTCATCAGGCACGGGCATGGCCACGGTCGCCGGCTGCGAAAGTGCTGGCGCGCTGACTGCCGCCAGCAAGGCCATGGCCGCAATGCCAAGTTTGATGGTGTTCACGAGTGTCTCCTCCGGGAAGGGTGTGCCGACGGGTTTGTGTTTGTATTTTTGTGGATCTGCACTTGGCGTGCTCTCCATCTGTTCATGACTTGCCTAGTGTTGTCATCAACAAGCCCAGGTGGCTCCAGGCTGCAGCGAGCCCCGGGGCCTAAGCCCGTTGCATGTCCGATTTCATTCGCTCAACCACCTCGAAGACGACCATGCCGGCCACCATGGCGACAACAAAGCCCACGGCCTTCGGATAGCCCGCACCCATTGCAACCAGCGCGGGACCCGGGCAGAAGCCCGCCAGGCCCCAGCCGATGCCGAACGCGGTGCTGCCCAGGACAAGCCTCGGCGTTATCCCGGTGCTGGCCGGGAGTTGGACCGGCAGTCCCAGCAACGAGCGCTTGCGGCGCTTGGCAATGAAAAAAGCGAGCGAGCCGAGGACTATCGCTCCGGCCATCACAAAGGCCAGGGAGGGGTCCCAGCGTCCCGCCAGGTCGAGGAAGCCCAGCACCTTGGCCGGATTGGCCATGCCGGAAACCATCAGGCCGATGCCGAAGAGCAGGCCGGCCAGCAATGCAGTGACGGCGCTCATGTCAGCCTCCAATCATGTGTCGTCCCACCAGGACGGTCAGGAAGCCCGCCGCCATGAAGGTCATGGTCGCGACCAGCGAACGCATGGACCCGCGCGAGATACCGCACACGCCATGGCCGCTCGTGCAGCCGCTTGCGTAGCGGGTGCCGATGCCGACCAGGAAGCCGGCGACCAGGATTTCGCCCCAGCTGGCCTGAATGTCGGGAGTCGCCGGCTTGCCAAGCAGGCTGGCGAGGACAGGAGTCCCGACCAACCCGGCGAGGAAGGCCACGCGCCACGCCATGTCATTGCGCGGCGAGCTGAGCAGACCCCCGACGATGCCGCTGATGCCCGCAATCCGGCCGTTGAACAGGACGAGCACGGCAGCAGCCGCGCCGATGATGAGCCCTCCGGCCAGCGATAAGGCAGGCGTGAAATTACCCAGGTCAATCAACATACCGCCTCCTACTTGGTGTTGGCGCAAAACTGCTCATACAGCACAGCCATGACGGCAAGCGCCTCCTGGCTGGCAATGGAATAGAAGATGCTCTTCCCCTCGCGGCGCGTTGTCACCAGACCGCTTTCGCGTAGCACGGCGAGCTGCTGGGAAAGCGTCGGTTGCCGGATGCCGAGCTGTTCTTCCAACTCGCCGACGGACAACTCGCCCCGGGACAACTGGCACATGAGCAGCAGGCGGTCTTGATTGGCGAGCACCTTGAGCAGCGCGCAGGCTTGCGCGGCAGCGGCTTGCATGGTGCCAAGGTCAATGGCGGGATGGTTCTCGCTCATGGTCTGCCATCAATTTCAATGTTGATATTATATTGATAAATATAATGTTTGTGAATAGAGTGTGTGGCGTCCAAACGTGCAGGCGACCACCACACCATCGCAGGCGCCTGTAATGGAACGTAACCACCTGCCATGCGTCACGTCATTGCGGTTTCAAATGAGAACCATTATCCTTTCGCCTATTTGCTTAAGCCGCCACCCGAGACCGGGGAACATGGCGGCTGAGGCAGGCTGACAAGTGTGGCGCCAGGAAAAAACAGGCTGCCGGGCGCCGGAAAATCGACATGACCGAAACATCGCTGGGGGCAGGCCAGCAGCAGCGGGCCTTCTGGCTCAAGCACCTGCATCAGTGGCACTGGATCAGCTCGGCGCTTTGCCTGATCGGCATGCTGCTGTTTGCTGTCACCGGCTTTACGTTGAATCACGCCGGCCAGATAGAGGCTCGCCCGCAAGTGGTCACTCGCACTGCGACCGCGCCGGCCAGCCTGACGGCTGCCTTGCGCCAGGCCCGGCATGCCGACAAGGGTCCGGTGCCCGCGGCGCTCGGCGACTGGCTCACGCGGGAATTCGATATCGACGCAGGCGGCCGCGAGGCCGAGTGGTCGGGCGATGAGATTTACGTCGCGCTGCCCCGGCCGGGTGGCGACGCCTGGGTCAGCCTGGCGCTGGACAGCGGCGAGGTGCAGTACGAGAAGACCACGCGCGGCTGGATCTCCTACCTGAACGACCTGCACAAGGGCCGCAACACCGGCCGCGCCTGGAGTCTGTTCCTGGACGTGTTCGCCGCGGCCTGCCTGATCTTCAGCATCACCGGGCTGTTCCTGCTCAAGCTGCACGCCGGTGGCCGCATGGCAACCTGGCCGCTGGTCGGGCTGGGCCTGGTGGTGCCGCTGCTGCTGGCCCTGCTGTACATCCACTGAGCGGCACCGCCAGCGAGCCGTGCCTCTAACGATCGCTTTCACAGTTTCACAGTTCACAGACGAGGACCCGTTTATGCGCCGATTGCTTACCGTCACCCTTACCGGCATGGCCGCGGTTCCGTTCGCCGGCCCGGCCGTGGCGGCCGAAATGAACGTCAAGGTAGAGATTCCGCGGCTGAACGTGGCGGAGTACCACCGGCCCTACGTCTCGATGTGGATCGAGCGGGCCGACCAGAGCCCGGCCGCCACGCTGGCGGTCTGGTACGACGTCAAGCACAAGGATGGCGAAGGCACCAAGTGGCTCAAGGACATGCGCCAGTGGTGGCGCAAGGCCGGGCGCGATATGCAGATGCCCGCCGATGGCATCTCCGGCGCCACGCGCGCAGCCGGGGAGCACACGCTCACTTTCACCGATGCCAAGGCACCGCTGGGCAAGCTGCCCGCTGGCGACTACCAGCTCGTGGTGGAAGCCGCCCGCGAGGTCGGTGGTCGCGAACTGCTGCGCGTGCCCTTTGCATGGCCGCCGAAGGCCGCCGCCTCGGCCAAGGCAAAAGGCGAGCATGAACTCGGTGGCGTTTCGGTCGACCTGAAGCCCTGAGCCCCCCATTCCCTAGGAGCATGACGATGAAGACTTTCGCCACCAAACTGCCCGTCCGGGCCGCCGTGCTGGCTCTCGCCGCGCTGATGCCGCTGGCCGCTCACGCACACCGCCAGTGGCTGTTGCCGTCGGCCACCGTGCTCTCGGGCAGCGACCCGTGGGTGACGGTCGACGCAGCCGTGTCGAACGACCTGTTCTACTTCGAACACGTCCCGCTGCGCCTGGACAACCTCGCCGTGACCGCGCCGGACGGCGCCGCGGCGAAAGTCGAGAACGCCAGCACGGGCCGCTACCGCAGCACCTTCGACGTGCACCTGACCCAGCCGGGCACCTACAAGGTAGCCATGGTCAGCCACGGCCTGTTCGCCAGCTACAAGGTGGATGGCCAGGCCAAGCGCTGGCGCGGTTCGGCGGAAGCCTTCGCCAGGGAGGTGCCGGCCGGCGCGCAGGACCTGCAGGTGACGCAGGCCGACAGCCGCCTGGAAGCCTTCGTCACGGCGGGCAAGCCGACCGCCAAGGTGCTGCAGACTACGGGCCGCGGGCTGGAACTGGCGCCGGTGACGCACCCGAACGACCTGGTCGCGGGCGATGCCGCCAGCTTCCGCCTGCTGCTCGACGGCAAGCCCGCCGGCAACGTCAAGGTGGCGGTGGTGCCGGGCGGCATCCGCTATCGCGACCAGTTGCAGGAGATGTCGTTCACCACCGACGCCGACGGCAAGTTCAGCGTCAAGTGGCCGGCGCCGGGCATGTACTGGATGGAAGCCGAGGTCCGCGACGACAAGGTCGCGGTCAAGGAAGCCAAGACACGCCGCGCCAGCTACGCGGCCACGGTCGAGGTGCTGCCGCAGTAATCGCTGTCGACAGCAGGCCGCCAGCCGGACCTTCGTCCGGCTGGCGGCGCAAGCCCCGGGCCGCCGGTGCGCTTTTTGTGTTCCCGTAGTTTCGCTTTCATCGTCTTTCCAGGTTCACCCGCATGCAGCGTGTCCTCGTTCCCCTTTCGCTTGGCGCCGCCCCGCCCACGCCCGATGCGGCGGCGCGCGTTTGCCGGCGGCAGGGCGAGACCATGGGCACCACATGGTCGGTAGCATGGGCCGCGCCGCCTGGCGCCATCGGCGAAGACGCGCTCGACGCCGGCATCCGTGCCGTGCTGGCCGGCGTGATCGCGCAGATGAGCAACTGGGACGAAACCTCGGACCTCAGCCGCTTCAACCGCGCCGCGGCGGGCGACTGGCAGGTGCTGCCGGCCGACTGCTTTAACGTGCTGCAAGCCGCGCTGCAAGTCGCGCGCGATAGCGGCGGTGCCTACGATCCCAGCGCGGGGCCGCTGGTGGACCTTTGGGGCTTCGGCCCGGCGCCTCGGCGCAGCGAAGCGCCGGCGCTGGCCGAGATCGAACAGGCGCACGCGCTGTGCGGGTGGCAGCGTATCGCGTTCGACGAGGCCGGCTGCCGCGTGCGGCAGCCGGGCGGCCTCCGGCTGGATTTCTGCGCCATCGCCAAGGGCTTCGGGGTGGACGCCGTGTCGCGCTACCTGACCGGGCAGGGCATCGGCAGCCACCTGGTCGAGATTGGCGGCGAGTTGCGCGGCCGCGGCGTCAAGCCCGACGGGCTGCCGTGGTGGGTGGCGCTGGAAACGCCGCCCGGCGGCGGCGCGGCAGGCCACGAGACGCTGGTCGCGCTGCATGGCCTGTCGGTCGCCACCTCGGGCGACTACCGCCGCTACTTCGACAGCGAAGGGCGCCGCTACGCCCACACGCTGGACCCGCGCACCGGGTATCCGGCCAGCCATGCGCTAGCCTCGGTCACGGTGCTGCACCCGCAATGCATGCTGGCCGATGCGTTCTCCACCGCGCTGACCGTGCTGGGGCCGGAGGCCGGCATGGTGTTCGCGCGCCGCCATGCGCTGGCCGCGCGCTTCCTGATCCGCCATAGCGGTGGCTTCGACGAACGCCTGTCACCGGCTTTCGAGGCCATGCTGTCATGAGTCCGCCGGATACCGCTGCCTCGCTACCGGCCGAAGCGCCCGCCGCGCAGAGCGCGCGCACGCAGAACCACGTCAGCCGCGCCGAGCGGCACATGCGCGCCATCCGCATCGCAACCGCGCTCGGCATGCTGGCAGGCCTCGCCGGTCTGGCCCTCGCCTTCTTCGCGCCGACCCGCGCGGGCATGGCCGCCGGCGTGGTCATCGCCTACGCCGGGTTCTGCGCGGCCGTGATCGCCCGGCATCGCCGCCGGCACGCGCGCGCCGGTCTGCTGGCGCAAGCCAGGGATGGTGCCACGCTGGTGGCCTACGCCAGCCAGAGCGGGTTTGCCGGGCGGCTTGCGCTGCAGACCGCGCAGGCGCTGCAGGATGCCGGCGTGCCCGCGCAGTTGCTGTCCTTCGCCGAGCTGGACGCCGGCCGGCTTGGCAACTGCCGCCAGGCCCTGTTCGTGGTCAGCACCACCGGTGAGGGCGATGCGCCCGACAGCGCGTCGGGCTTCGCGCGCCGGCTGACGGCGGCGGCCGGCCCCGGCGGCCTGCGCGAACTGCGCTACGGCATTCTCGCGCTCGGCGACCGCAGCTATGCCCATTTCTGTGCCTTTGGCCACACGCTGTCGGCATGGCTGCAGCGGCAGCACGCGCAAGCGCTCTTCGACATGGTGGAGGTCGACAACGGCGACGCCGGCGCGCTGCGCCACTGGCAGAACCACCTCAGCGCACTCAGTGGCGGCGCGGAGATCGCCGACTGGGAAAAGCCACGCTACGCCGAATGGCTGCTGCACGAGCGCCGCCTGCTCAACCCGGGCAGCCCCGGCTCGCCGGCCTTCCACCTGGCGCTGGTGCCGCCGGCGGGCGAGGCGCCGTCATGGCAAGCCGGCGACATCGCCGAGATCGGCCCCTGCCACGCGCCGGCCGAAGTGGAACGCATGCTGGCAAGGCTGTCGCTGGACGGCGCCACGCCGGTGCGCTGCGACGGTGTGTCGGCCACGCTGGCGCAAGCGCTGGCCACGCGCATCGTCCTGCCCGAGCCGCATCTTGCCGCACTTGCCGGGGTGACGCCGCAGCGGC
This sequence comes from Cupriavidus sp. 05T313, assembly GCF_056396665.1. Lineage (NCBI taxonomy): Bacteria > Pseudomonadati > Pseudomonadota > Betaproteobacteria > Burkholderiales > Burkholderiaceae > Cupriavidus > Cupriavidus sp. 05T313. Next base: position 9,971 of record NZ_JBFTLX010000072.1, read on the forward strand.
TGGTGGATACGTTGCCGCTGCTGCCGCACCGCGAGTATTCGATTGCCTCGATCCCGCAGGACGGGCGGCTGGAACTGCTGGTGCGCCAGCAGCGCCATGACGATGGCCGCCTCGGGCTGGCCTCCGGCTGGCTGACCGCGCATGCGCAGCCGGGCGCCGGCATTGCGCTGCGTATCCGCACCAACCGCGGCTTTCATCCGCCCGCCGACGGCCGTCCGCTGATCCTGATCGGCAATGGCACCGGCCTGGCTGGCCTGCGCGCGCATCTCAAGGCGCGCGCAGCGGCTGGCCATCATCGCAACTGGCTGCTGTTCGGCGAGCGCACCGCGCAGCACGACGCGTTCCACCGCGATGAACTTGCCGCATGGCAGGCCGAAGGGGTCTTGCAGCGGATGGATCTGGTGTTCTCGCGCGACGGYGGTGCCCTGCATTACGTGCAGGACGCGGTGCGCGCGTTGGCCGGCGCAGTGCGGGATTGGGTCGGGGCGGGCGCGGCCATCTACGTTTGCGGCAGCCTGCAGGGCATGGCGGGCGGCGTCAACGAGGCGCTCGCCGAGGTGCTGGGCGAAGAGGCGCTGCTGCAACTGGGGGAGCAAGGGCGCTACCGGCGCGACGTTTACTGAAGGCGGATCGGGCCACGGCAGCGCCATGCCGGCCTGTCAGGCGGTGTCCGCCGTCACCTCCATCAGCGCATCCACCACCACCGCCCCGCCCGCGCTCACCATCACCGGGTTGAGATCGACCGAGCGGATCGCGCCGTTCGCCTCATGCATCAGGTTGCCCACGCGTACCGCGATCCGGCACAGCGCGGCCACGTCCACGGCAGGTTCGCCGCGCACGCCCGCCAGCAGCGGCGCGATGCGCAAGCCGGCCACGGCGCGCTCCACCGCGGCTTCGGTGCAGGGTGCCAGCAGTACCGCCGTGTCGCGCAGCACCTCCACGTATTTGCCCCCGTCGCCCACCAGCACCACCGGCCCGAATACCGGGTCCCAGTGCGCGCCCACCATGCATTCGCGCTGGCCGCGCTCCATGCGCGCCACGACCACGCCTTCGCAAGCCGCGCCGAGCGTTTCCAGGATGCCGGTCTGCGCGAGATAGGCATGCGCCACCGCGTGCTCGTCATTGCAGTTCAGCGCCACCAGGCCATGTTCGCTCTTGTGCGGCACCTGTGGGGAGCTAGCCTTGACGGCCACCGGCCCCTGCAGCGCGCGCCACGCCGCGACGGCCTCGTCCACGCTGTGGCACAGCTGGTGCGCCACCACCGGGAAGCCGGCCGACGCCAGCCGCGCGAGGCTCGCCGCCTCGCTCAGCGTGTGGCCGGCAACACGCGATACGGCCCCCGCAGCCGGCGGCTGGCGCGCCTGCAACAGCGTGTCTTCCGTGGCGATGTCGCGCAGCCGCTGCTGGTGCGTGACCAGTTGCGCGAAGGCCGCCAGCGCCTCGGCCCCGCTCGTGTACACGGGCACGTTGACGGCGCGGAAGGCGGCCGCCACCGGGGCCTGCCATGCCGCGACGGCAATCGGCTTGCCGGCGCTGTCGGCAAAGCTGGCGGCATCGCGGGCGAAGCGCGGCAGGTCGTAGCCCATCCCGGCCACAGGGATATCGAGCAGCAGCAGGTCGGCCGAGGGGTCCGCCGCCACCACGGGGAGCACGTCGCCAAACAGTCCGCTGTTGGTCAGCAGGGCAGCGGTGACGTCGACCGGATTGGCGGTGGACGCGAACCCCGGCAGCCGCGCGCCCAGCGCCGCCTGCGTGGCCTGCGCCAGCGGTGCCAGCGACAGGCCGAGCGGCTCGGCGGCATCGGCGGCCATGACGCAGCTCGCGCCGGAATTGCTCACCACCACCAGCCCCCGCCCGCTGGCCTGCCAGCCGCGCAGGTACAGCGGCGCGCAGCGCACCAGCGCGTGCGCGTCGTCCACGCGCCAGATGCCGTGCCGCGCCAGGAATGCCCCCACCGCGCGGTCCTCGTTGGCGATGGCGCCGGTATGCGATGCCGCCGCGCGCTGCCCCGCGCTGGAGCGGCCTGCCTTGACCGCCACGATGGGCACGCCGCGCCGGCGCGCCACCGCGGCGGCTTCGGCCAGCACCGCGGGGTCGGTCAGGCCTTCCAGGTAGAGCAGGACCAGCCGCACATCGGGATCGTGCGCCACGGCCAGCGCCAGTTCGCTCACCGTGATGTCGGCCTCGTTGCCGGTGGCGTGCATATGCCGCACGCCGATGCCTTGTCCGCGCAGCAGGCCGTAGACCATGGCGCCGACGCCGCCGCTCTGGCTCAACACGGCCACCGGGCCATCCTGCGGCGGCACTTCGATAAACATGGTGGAGAAGCTGGCAATGGTGCCGGTGCCGAAGTTGGCCAGGCCCTGGCTGTTCGGCCCCACCAGGCGCAGTCCGGCAGCCGCCGCGACGCGCACCATTTCGTCCTGCTGGCGGCGGCCCTCCTCGCCGGCTTCGCCGAAGCCCGAGGCAATCACGATGGCGGCGGYCACACCAAGGCGAGCGCAATCGCGCACCGCGGATACCGCCGCATCGCCGCTCACTACGACGATGGCCAGTTCGGGCACCTCGGGCAGCGCATCGAGCGAGGCAAAGGCCTGCAGTCCCTGGATGGTGTCGCGCTGCGGGTTCACCGGGTAGAGCTTGCCGGCGTAGCCATGCTCGCGCATGTAGTGGATGGGACGGCCGCCGATCTTGTGGATATGGTCGGAAGCGCCGATCACCGCGATCGAGCGCGGTGCCAGCAAGGCTTGCAAGGTCTGGTTCATGATGATGCGATCCAAAAGCTAAGGCCGGGCGGCGCCGGCAGCACGGCGGCAAGCGCGATCGTGCCCGCCAGCAGGGCGGCTACGTCATGCGATGCGGCTACTCGCGCCGGAAGCGCAGCAGCGTGCGTTCGCCGTGGCGCATGAAGGCGGCCCGCACGCGCTCGCCGATGGTCACGCCAGGCTCGGCATGGGCCATGACGCGCGGGCCTTCGTCGAGTGTGGCCAGCACCAGTGTGTAAGGCGCCAGCGCGCGGAATTCTTCAGTAGGGGCGCGTGAGACTTCGGTGACGGAATGGATGGTGGCGCCGCCGCCCGCATCGCGCCAGGCCAGCCGCGTGCTGCCGCAGGCGCGGCACGCGTGGCGCTGCAGCGGCTGCCACGCGCCGCAATCCTCGCACGCCTGGTAACGCACGAGGCCGGCGTCCAGGCCTGCCTGGTAGGGATGGTCTGTGCTCATGACAATGTCCTTGRCGAGTGCACCAAATGCAGCGCTGGTTCGTTCCCCTCTCCCGCTTGCGGGAGAGGGGGCGGGGGAGAGGGCGGGCGTGCGCAAGAGCAAAGATGCTCACTGCCAGCGAGCCAGGCATCAGGCATTGCATGCGCTCTCATCCCGCCTCCAGCACCAGGCTCACATGCGACGAGAGCACGCCCCCGTCCGCGTGAAACAGCGCGCGTTTGCGCGCCGGCACCTGTCGCGCGCCCGCCTTCCCCGCAAGCTGCCGCATGGCTTCCGCCAGATGCATCAGCCCGCCCGCGACGCCCGAATGTCCGAACGCCAGCAAGCCGCCATGCGTGTTGAGCGGCAGCGCGCCATCGCGGCCGAAATCTCCCGCCGCCAGCCGCGCCGGGGACGCACCGCGCCCGGCCACGCCAAGTTCCTCCAGCAGCATCGCCAGCGTGATGGTGAATGAGTCGTAGATCGCCAGGTAATCGATCTGCGCCACCGTGTTGCCGGCTTCCGCCAGCGCGCGCCGCGCGGCATCGGCCGCGCCCGTGGCCAGCACGCTTTCCAGCGCGCACAGGTGCTGGTGGCGATGCGCCTGGCCCGCGCCGGTCACGCGCACCGGGGTGCCGCTGCCCGGCCCGGCGGACACCACCAGCGCCACCGCGCCATCGGAGATCGGGCAGCAGTCCGACAGCCGCAGCGGCGTGGCGATGGGCCTGGCGGCGCGCGCGGCGTCCAGCGTCATGGGCTCGCGCAGGTGGGCGTCGGGATGGCTCGCGGCGTGCTCGCGCATCAGCACCGCGAAGCCGCTGAGCGCGTCGGCGTGCATGCCGGTCTCGGCAAGATAGCGCGAAGCCAGCAAGGCGTAGTACGCCGGCACGGAGGCGCCATTTGGCACTTCCATCTCCGGCTCGCCGACCTGTGCCAGCGTCTGGATCGACTGGTCGCGGCTCTGGCCGGAGAGCCGGTTCTCGCCGGCCACCACCAGCACATGGCGGCAGCGGCCCGCACCCACCAGCTCGCGCGCCAGCATCGCCATGACGCCGCCGGTCGCGCCGCCCGAGGCCACGCCATGCGCGTAAGCGGGATCGAGCGACGCGTACTCGCAAAAGCGCGTGGCCAGCATCAGGTGGGGCAGGGTGGTGGCGTAGCCGCACAGCACGCCGTCGATATCGGTGCGGGCCAGGCCCGCATCGGCCAGCGCGGCGTCGGTGGCGGCCGCCATCAGCGTCAGCGGCGTGCTGCCCTCGATACGGCCAAAGCGCGTATTGCCCGCGCCGCGCAGGTAGGCTGCGTGTTGCATGATGCCTCGCTCAGTGCTTCATGATTTCGACGCTTCAGGATTTCAACGTTTCAGCAGCGGGCACTGGGACTTGGACACCGGCATGAAGGCCTGGTCGCCCGGCACCGTGGCCAGCAGCTTGTAGTAGTCCCACGGGTACTTCGACTCCGCCGGCGTCTTGACCTCGAACAGGTACATGTCGTGGATCATGCGGCCGTCTTCGCGGATGCGGCCGTTCCTGGCGAAGAAATCGTTGATCGGCATGGCCTTCATCTGCTTCATCACCGCTACGGTCTCGTCGGTGCCCGCGGCCTGGATCGCCTTGAGGTAATGCATCACCGATGAGTAAGTCCCGGCCTGGCTCATGTTCGGCATCTTCTTCAGCTTCTCGAAGTACCGGCGCGACCATGCGCGCGTGGCGTCGTTCATGTCCCAGTAGAAGCCTTCGGTGAGCAGCAGCCCGGACGCGGTCTTCAGGCCGATGGCGTGGATGTCGTTGATGTACAGCAGCAGCCCCGCCATGCGCTGGTTGCCGCCCTTGGTCAGGCCGAATTCGCTGGCCGCCTTGATGGCGTTGACGGCGTCGCCGCCGGCGTTGGCCAGGCCCACCACCTGCGCCTTGCTGGACTGCGCTTGCAGCAGGTAGGAGGCGAAATCGCTGGCGCCGATGGGATGGCGCGCCGCGCCCAGCACCTTGCCGCCGGTTTCGTTGATCACCGCCGTGGCCGATTCCTGCAGCGTGTGGCCGAAGGCGTAGTCCGCGGTCAGGAAGAACCAGGTCTTGCCGCCGCGCTGCACCACTGCGCGCGCGGTGGAGTTGGCGAGCGCGTAGGTGTCGTACGCGTAGTGCACCGAGATCGGCGTGCACAGGTCGTTGGTAATGCGCTCGGTACCGGGGCCGGAGAACACCACGATGCGGTTCTTCTGCTTGGCGACTTCCAGCACCGCCAGCGCGGGAGCGGAGGCGGCGACGTCGAGGATGGCGTCGACGTGGCCCGTATCGAACCACTCGCGCGCCTTGCTGGCGGCGATGTCGGCCTTGTTCTGGTGATCGGCCACCACCAGCTCGATCTTCTTGCCCAGCACCTTGCCGCCGAAGTCGTCGATGGCCATCTGCGCGGCGGCGGCGCTGCCGCGCCCGGTGACGTCGGCGTACAGGCCGCTCATGTCGAGGATCAGCCCGATCTTGACCTCGTCATCGGAAATGCCGGCCTTGGCGGCTTGCGCGCTGGCCTGCCCGGCGCCGCACAGCAGCGCGGCCGCAATGGTCAGTGCGCCCAATGGACGGCGCAGCAGCGAATGGCTTCGTTTCATGGTGATCTCCTCCAGCGCGGCCTCTCGGGCCTGCTTCTTTATGGTGCTTCGGCGAAACAGCGGGGAACGGCACGGCGCCGTCGGCGCCGGCTTGTCTAGCTAGACCGTGGYGATCGGCGTGGCAGGCGAGCCCACCGCGCCCGGCAGCCGCAGCGGCGGCGCCGTCAGCATGAAACGCGAGCGCTGGTTGGCGCGCAGCCACTGCGCCAGTTCCTTCATGTACCAAAGCTCGCCCAGCGGCAGGCCGAGCTTGAACAGGCAGTGGTGGTGCAGCGGCAGCAGCGGGTGGTTGGGCTGGTCCGCCGGCGCGGGCCGCGCGGGGTAGCGCTCCACCGCGTAGTTGTCGGCAATCAGCGCGGCGATGCCGGAGTCTGTGATCCAGTTCAGCAGGCGGTCGTCGCGGCCGTCCAGCGCGCAGCAGCTGTGATGCAGCACGGTTTCATCCGGCTCGCGCTGCATCGACAGCACCACTTCGGCAAAGCCGGTACGCAGCAACAGCATGTCGCCCGTCTCCACCTCGATGCGGTCGGCCTCCAGCGCGCGCATCAGGTCGTCGTAGCCGACGTTGCGGAAATCCTGGCCGAAGGCATGGGCCAGGTCGACCAGCACGCCGCGCCCCTGCATGCCCTTTACGGCGAAGTTCTCGATGCCGAGCGCGCGCGCCTCGCTATGGTCGTGGCCGCACGCGTGGGCGGCGAAGTGGTCGTCCTCAGCGTAGTCCACCGGGCCCACGATATGCTCGTTGGCGCGATAGCCGTTGTAGTAGACGCGCTCCGGCCGCCCGTCGCCGTCGGCGTCGAACAGCGCGCCCACGTGGGCCAGGGAGTCCCATTGCGTGGAGTACTGCAGCGACAGCAGCACCTGGTCGTCGCTGATCACGTCGGTGGCGGTGGGGTCCACCTTGGCCAGCGGGAAGTTCACATACGGGATGTCGTCGCGGAACGTGGGGCGCAGCACCGGCGGATGGCGACGCGGGTTGAGCTTGTTGCCGCCGGGATAGTCCAGCGGCAGCGACAGGCAGAACGACAGCCCGGCCTGAATCTCGCGCGCGCCCTTGCGGACCTGCTCGGGGCCGATCAGGTTGACGCGGCCAAGCTGGTCGTCGGGGCCGAAATCGCCCCAGTTGGAACCCTGCGGTCGTTGCTTCCAGCGCATGCTCTATGTCTCCGGTTGTAGGTCGGTAATCGCGGTGGATGTTCGTGGCGTCTTCCGCGCGGGCGATGTCCTTGCCATCGCGCCGCCGCGGCGCCGTGCCGCCGTCGAATTGGGTGCCGGCGGCGTCCAGGCCGCGCAGACGGTCTCGGCCTCGCGCCGCAGCGCGCGTGCCAGCGCGGGCTCGCGCTCGCTGATGCGTTCGTTGAGCGCGGCGATGCTGATGGCGCCGAGCGGATAGCCGTCGGGGTCCGGCAGCGCGATGGCGATCCCGCCCATGCGCTCCACCACCACATCCAGCAGCACCGCATAGCCCCGCGTGCGGGTGGCCTCCACCTCGCGCAGCAGCAGCGCCGCGTTGATGCGCGGGTAGCGCTTGAGCGCGGGCGCGATGCATTGCAAGGTGGCCTCCACCTCGGCATCGGGCAGCGCCGCCAGCAGCGCCAGGCTGCCCGCGCCGACGCCGAGCGGTCGCCGGCTGCCCACGTCCAGATAGTTGGCCCGGATGGGAAAGGTACCGGGGCGCAGTTCCAGGCAGACGGATTCCCAGCCGCTCGGTACCGACAGCATCGCGGTGTCCTCGAAGGCGTGGGCAAGGCGGATCAGCGCGGGCCGCACGCTGGCGCGCGGGTCGATGCGGCGCACGCTGGCCGCGCGTAGCGCCAGCCATTCGGGGCCCAGCGAGAAAGCCTTGGTGTCGGCGTCGCGGGCGATAAAGCCTTCCGCGGCCAGCGTGTCCAGCAGGCGCAGCGCCGAGGCCTTGTCGACGCCCGCGGCGACGGCGAGGTCGGTCAGGCGCGTATTGCGCGCATCCGACAGCGCGCGCAGCAGCCTGCAGGCCTTCTGTAGGGAGGTGGTCGGAACCGTCACGCGCGCGCACTCCGGATAGACAGGTTTCGTTGAATGAAACCGGTTATGGGGTTATAGGCTCCTATTTGCGGTCCGTCATTTTGCAGTGCATCAAAGTTTTGCCGGCTGAAATTCCCTGCAACGCGCGCCGGACGGGCTTTGGCGGCCGCCGGGGACGCCCGCGCCTGGCGCGCTTCCGGCAAAAAAGCGCCGTCCGATCAGGCTGGCCCATGCGTCTTCCGCTATCCTTGGCGCGATTCGCCGTGCCGGCCCCGGCGCGGCTTCGATAATGCGATCCCCAAGTCCCAAAGGAGACATCATGGTTTGCCGAGCCCGCCGCCTTGCCGCCCTGCTCGTCCTGAGCACCGCGGCAACCGCCGCCCAGGCCGCACCGCCCGCCGCTTCCGAGGCCCCCGCCACCGAAACCTTTAAGGTGGCTGGCCTGGAAAAGCCCGCCAGCATCCTGGTCGACCGCTGGGGCGTGCCGCACATCTACGCCAATACGCTGTACGACGCCTTCTATGTGCAGGGCTTCATGGCCGCGCGCGACCGCCTGTGGCAGATCGACCTTTGGCGCAAGCGTGGCCTGGGCGAGATGGCCAGGGACTTCGGGCCGGCCTATGTGGAAGGCGACCGCATGGCGCGCGCCGTGCTGTTCCGCGGCGACATGTACCGCGAATGGCTGGCCTATGGCTCGGACGCCAAGCGCGTGGCCGAGGCCTTCGTGGCGGGGGTGAACGCCTACGTGGCCCAGACGGAGAGCAAGCCGGAACTGCTGCCGCCCGAGTTTCGCCTGCTGAACTACAAGCCGGCGCGCTGGCGCGCCGAAGATATCGTGCGCATCCGCCATCACGGGCTCACGCTCAATGCCATGGGCGAGGTCAATCGCGCGCAGGTCTACTGCCAGGTCAAGCCCGATGCCGCCCGCACCGACTGGGTGCAGCGCGAACTGGATCCACCGGTCCAGCCCAAGCTGCCGGACGGCCTGGATCCCTGCGCGCTGCCCGCGGCCGAACTGCGCCGCGCCTACGAGCTGGCCACCGCCGCGCCGCGCTTCCCGAAGGAATGGTGGCCCTCCGCCCAGGCGGACGGCATCGCGCACGAAGCGCTCTATGCCACGCTCGACGTCAACAGCGACACGGCGCGCAGCCTCGGCTCCAACAACTGGGTCATCGCCGGTTCGCGCACCAGCACCGGCCGCCCGATCCTGGCCAACGACCCGCACCGGGCGCATGGCGCGCCCAGCCTGCGCTATATCAGCCACCTGAACGCGCCGGGGATGTCGGTGATCGGCGCCGGCGAGCCCTTCCTGCCGGGCATTTCGATCGGGCACAACGGCATCATCGGGTTCGGCCTGACGCGCTTCTATATGGATCAGGAAGATCTCTACGTCTACGAGACCAACCCGGCGCAGGCGCACGAATACAAGTATCGCGGCCGCTGGGAACCGATGGAAACGGTGACCGAGGAGATCGCCGTCAAGGGCGAGCCGGTGCCGCGCAAGGTCAGCATCGACTTCACGCGCCATGGCCCGGTGCTGGTTGCCGACGCCAAGGGCAACCGCGCCTACGCGCTGCGCGCGGCGTGGCTGGACCTGGGCATGGCGCCATACTTCGGCTCGATGGACTATATGCGCGCCCAGAACTGGGACCAGTTCCGCGCCGCCATGAACCGCTGGGGCGCGCCCGGCGAGAATCAGGTCTATGCCGACCGTGACGGCAATATCGGCTGGATTCCCGGCGGGCTGACCGTGATCCGGCCCAACTGGGACGGCCTTACGCCGGTACCGGGCGACGGCCGCTACGAGTGGTCGGGCTATCGCAACATGGACGAACTGCCCTGGGCCTACAACCCGGCCGCCGGCTTCGTGGTGACCGCCAACGAGAACAACATCCCGCCGAACCACCCCGCCGCCAGGATGGGCGTGGGCTACGAATGGAGCGACACCGCTCGCGCGCGCCGCCTGAAGAGCCTGGTCGCGGGCAACCCGCACTCGTCGGTGGCCGACAGCATGGCCTGGCAGAACGACACCACCTCGCTGCCGGCGCTGCGCGCGGTGGCGTTGCTGGCCAGTGTGCGCACCGACGATCCGCAGGCGCGGCGCGCCCTGGACCTGCTGCGCGRCTGGGATGGCAACGAGCGCGCCGACAGCGCGCAGGCGGCGCTGTTCGAAGTGTGGTTCAGCAAATACCTGCGTCCGGCCGTAGTGCGCGCGGCGTTATCGGCCGAAGGCGCCAGGCTCGCGGGTTACGGCGACGCCAGCCGCGTGCTGGCGGTACTGGAGAAGCCCGAGCCATGGATGCCGCCGGAGCGCCGCAACGAAGTCATTGTCGCTTCGCTCAAGAGCGCCATGGCGGAGGTGGAGCGCAAGCTCGGACCGGACCCCAAGGCCTGGCAATGGGGCAAGCTGCATACGGCGGTGTTCAGTCATCCGCTGGATCCGATCCTGGACGGCGCGGCACGGCAGCGATATGACGTGAATGCCGGACCGATTGGAGGCTCCGCGTTTACGCCGATGAATACCAGCTACCGGAACAATGACTACCAGCTTACCGCGGGTGCGTCGTTTCGCATGGTGCTGGATGTGGGCAACTGGGATGCTTCGCGGGCGATCAATGCGCCGGGGCAGTCCGGGAATCCGGCCAGCCCGCACTACCGGGATCTTGCGCCGCTATGGGCGAGGGGCGAGTATTTTCCGCTGCTCTATACACGCAAGGCGGTGGAGAAGGAAAGCCGGGAGAGGGTGGAACTGGTGCCGCAGTGAGGGATTGGACGATCGGGGATTGCTTGGCGGTGCTTTCCGTTCAGGCGATCCAGTTCTCGAACCGTAGACCACCGATGCGAGAAAACTCCCCGGTATTGTCCGTCACCAGCACCGCGTCCAATGCCATCGCGTGCGCCGCGATCAGCATGTCATTGGCGCCGATCAATTGGCCTCGGCGCTCCAAGTCGGAGCGCAGTTGACCATAGTGCCGGTCAGCGTCGCTATCAAGCGGCAGAACCCGCAGGCCGCCCAGGGCTTGGTCGACGCGCTGAGCCAATGCTGCGGAGCCCTTCTTGGCCACGCCGAAGCGCAGTTCCGCCGCCACGATGATTGACGTGCACAACGAATCGGGATCGACCACACCGATGCGGGCGGCAGAGGCCCCACGGGTGTTGCGGATAGCATCGGAAATGATGTTAGTGTCGAGCAGATACACTGGCATCACAAGTCCACGGCTTCGGCGGGCAAATTGTCGATGTCCGGCCAGCCTTCCTCCAAGGGTGCCCATTGCGCTAGCAAAGCGCGCAGCGGTGACGTCAGCACGGGTTCGATCACTAGTTTGGTCCCCTCCTTGCGCAAGATGGCCTCGTCTCCCGGCAGTTCGAATTCGCGCGGGATACGGATGGCCTGGTTGCGGCCATTGCGGAATAGCCGGACATGCCGGCTTTCGGTATTGGTAGTCACGATTACTCTCCTGGCATATGCCAAAGCATATGCCGCTTTCAATCGCAACGCAAGCGCCGGCACTGCCCGCGAAAGCAGTCATCGGCAAGGAAGCGGAGTGGAGAAAGAGGCGCTTGAAAGCAGCTATCGATGGGACTTAGTCGCCATGGCATGGCTGTGGGGCGCACCCTATAAAATTCGCCCACCTCTCCGTCGCGCCGTCCGCTGACACCTGGCGATACAGTGCCTCCAGCCGATCCTTCGGTTGAACCAAGTTCAGCTGGTCTAGTTAAATGAAAGGACCTGTCAGCCGACGAGGCGCCCATACGGTCAGGTACACCTTCACGGTTCGCTTCGCATCGCGCCGGGGTGCTTCCGGCCTTTTTGGGCGGGAAATACGGCTACACCGAGTCGATTATTTACCACCATGGATACGTTGATCATTCGCCGGGCCGATATCAAGGACGCTGCCGCAATCAGCGCGCTGGCAACGAGCGTTGCACACTACTTCACCATCAAGGCGTCGGGGGAGGGTGCGGAATCATTCCTTGCCAGCCTCTCGCCAGACTCGATCGCGGGCTATGTCTGCAGTCCGCGCTTCGATTATCAGGTTGCCTTTCGTGGCCAGCAGCTGGCTGGTGTCATTGCCATGCGAGACGGTAGCCACCTCTTCCACCTGTTCGTCGCRCCGCATATGCATCGGACAGGCGTTGCCGCGCAACTCTGGGGGGTGGCCAGCCGTACGGCGATGGCGTCTGGCGGGGTTCGCGAATTCACCGTGAATTCGAGCCCGTTCGCTACGGTTGTGTATGAACGTTTCGGCTTCCGGTCCGCCGGCCCCCGCGCGCAGACAAAGGGCATCGCCTATGTGCCCATGCGCCTGGCCGTGGAGGAGACAGGAAGCACACCCGGACCCGGCAAGCCCTAGCCCACGTACCAGAGGATGCTGACGAACTGGCAGGCGCTGCCGGYCAGCACGAACAGGTGCCAGATGCCGTGAAAATGCCGCACCTTCTCGTCGAACAGGAAGAACACGATGCCGGCCGTATAGAGCACGCCGCCTGCCACCAGCCAGTACAGGCCGGCGGCCGGCAACGCAGCCACCAGCGGGCCGAAGGCGAACAGCACCAGCCAGCCCATCAGGACATAGATCAGCAGCGAGAACACGCGCGTGCGGTGGCCGATCCATAGTTCCTGCGCGATGCCGATGACGGCCAGCCCCCAGTTCACCCCGAACAGCGTCCAGCCCCAGGGCCCGCGCAGCGTGACCAGCGCGAAGGGCGTATAGCTCCCCGCGATCAGAAGGTAGATGGCGCAGTAGTCGAGCCGGCGCAGGATGTCTTTCGGGCGGCCGCGCAGGCTGTGGTAGAGGGTGGAGATGGTGTAGAGGAAGACGAGCGTGGTGCCGTAGACGACCGAGCTGACGACCTTCCACGCGTCATGGTAAAGGGCAGAGGTGGTGATCAGGACGGCGGTGCCGGCGGCGGCCAGGACGGCGCCCGCCAAATGGCTGTAGCCGTTGAAACGTTCTCCACGGTACATGTTGTTCATTCTCCTGTAGTGGTCGCTGGTTGGGGCGATTGCAGGGGGCTTTGTTGCGGTGTGTTATCGGGGTATTTTTGCATGGATTTCGAGGGGGCGTGGCATCCATTCATCACGGGCGCGCCCACACTTTCCATTACCGTACCGGCCCCGCCTCACCGGGCGCGGCGGGCGGCGGCTCGGATTCGGGGTCGGATTCGATTGGGGGGCGCATCTCCCCAATCGCAAGAATCGCCTGTCTGACCTCCTCTGTCCGGACGGATAGCTGGTAGGCAAAGCAGACGTAAATGACCAGCAAGATCAGACTGTAGGTGAGAGCCGCCATCCACACGGGGATATGCCATAACGGCTTCATCTTGCCAGCCGGCTCGCCCCGCCAATGCGGGGATAGTTCTTTTGGCACTGGCGGGCGGCCAGCCTGCACCAGCCTATAGAGGCGTTGGCGGATGTGTTCGTGGTTGCGACGACCATCGCTGTCGACGCGGTAACGCCCCATGAAACCGAGGCTCATGACCTGAAAAATCAGTTCAAGCAGATCGCGATTGCCGTCGGGATCCTTGACAAGCCGGCCAACCAGCTGGAAGACCTTTGTGCCGCCATCCCGGTCTCCATGAAACCGGACGGACAATGCGTTTTGCGACCAGGCGCCCAGGCCCTGTGCCGTGTCGCCACCCCATTTCGTATCGTGAACCGCCTCATCCAGCGCCGTACAGAGGCAATAGCTGGCACCGACGACATGCGCGGGCGGGATATTTGCCTGGAAGCACAACGCCTCGAAGGCCCCTATCTCTTGCTCGAGCTGCGCCCGAAACAAGTCGATCTTGCCACGCTGGCTGAAGCTGATGATGCCCAGTGGAATATTTGCCAAGAAAAGCATGAGTGGGTCAGCGGCCGTCAGCAGCGGATTCCGCGTTTTTTTCATCTCGGCCAACCGCTTCGCCAGTACCTCCTCCGGCACCGGTCCAAGTGTCGGTAGCGGCTCGGTGCCCCCCTCGACCGCGACTGCCGCGGTCGCCTCGGATTTCGTCTTCGCGACAGGCTTCACCCGTGCCCGGGTCTTTTGCCGCGGCACCCTTTGAGAGCGCGAATGATTTTCCGCTTTTGCCGAAGCGCCCATGTCAGCCCCCGACAAAGCTGCCGGTACTGCCGATCAGCGTGCAGCCACATTCGGAGCGGTGCCCATGCAGAGCAATCGGCCGGCCATCCAGCATATGGGAATCGTCACCCTCGATGATCGGATTGACGCCGTGCAGCCGCCCGTCCGGATACCGCATCGGACAGTCGACCAGATCGCCTTTGCGGGCAATCGGCTGACCGTCGATCCTATCGCTTGGCGAGCCGGTGATCACTCGGCCACCATGCGAGGTTTTGTCGCCGACCACGATAATGGATTGGGGCATTGCAGTCTCCTCAAGTGGAAATTGAATGAAATGGAAAGGCATGGAAAGTGAGGGGACGCGGGCAGCGCCATCACAGGCGGGGCCATGGCGGCCCCTTGGGGATCATGTCGTCAAGCAACGACTTCCCACGTGACTTGGTGGCGTCCAGCATGGCATCCGCGGCGCGGCCTGCTGCCTCGGCCGCCGTATCGAGCGCCGCCTTCCTGGCCAACTGGACCGCCGCCTTGCTGACGCCGATCATGGCATCGAAGGTGCTGAGCTTGGTCATGCCGAGGTGCCGCACACGTGTGTTGTCGCCAATATAGAGCGTACGTGCCCAACCATAGCCGCCCAGCGAGTACTCGTGGAAGTGCGGGACTCGGAACCACGCCCGGCTGTCATGGATAAAATCGTCGAACAGGGCAATGGCTGCCCGCTCCTGAACGGCGAAACGATCGACGGCTGCCGGCGAGGTCCATTTGCGCAGGTAGTCGATCATTTCATCGGCGGGCCGGACCAGCACGTCGTCCCCCGCATTGAAGGGCCGCACCGCGGCGGTCGACACCATCAGATCGCGCTGGACCAGCGTGACCACCTCCGAGTCGGGGTTCTTGTCCCGCCGCACGCAGAGCAGGCTGCCCGCGTTGCCGATAGGCCCAGCGAGAACGCGGCCCACGATGCCGCGCAGGGTGCCGAAGACATCGCCAGGCATGGGCGGACGCCTGACAAAATGCGTCTGCACACCCAGTGCCTCACGCTGATCCGGGTGAAGAAAGCCCAACAGCAGCCGAAACTCCTCCGCGGCTTCACGCAGGTCGCGCTGGTCATTGGCAACGATTTCATCCGCGCCCTCGCCGGGACGCGCGTCTTCCGGCTTCTTGCCCGCGATCTTGGCATACAGCTCCTCCTTGCGGCGCTGGATCTCCGCCTTCTTCGCTGCAATGCTGGCTCTCAGCAGGGCGTCTTCCTTCAGCAATGCCTGGCGCTGCGCCGCGGTGCCGCCGCCGCCGATTCCCATCGATGCGGCCCGGCTGCCAAGCTGTCTGGATTGCCGTTCTAGCGCCTCCAGCTCGGCCCGCATCCGTTGCGTCGCCGGGTCATTGGCCTGCTCGGCTTCGATCCTCGACTCGATCTGATGCGGCGTCAGTTTGCCTTCGCGGCTCTCGCAGGCTCTGTAGAACGGCTGAAAACAGACGTACTCACCGGAGCCAATGCGCGCCCGCAGCGTCCGCCACATCAGGTTCTGGCGCAGGCCGAGGTCCATGGCCTCTTCCACGCTCGCCACTTGTGGCAGCCTGTCGCGCCAGGCGTTGAAGGCCTGGATGACGGGAAGGGCGATTGCGAAGTCGTCCACGCGCCCTGGCGGATTCCGAATATCTGTTTCCAGAAGCAAAGGCACCCCCGCCTTGAGTGCCTCGATGTACATATCGTGCAGCGGAATCTTACCGAGCTTGTGCGCATCGCTCACCAGCGACTTGCCCTGGTCTCCGGGAGGATAGCTGCCACCCACGTCCGAGTGCACACCGGGATAGGGCACTTCGAGGAGCCGGTCCGGGCCGGCCGGATAGCTGCGGCCCTTACGGATCGTGTCTAGCGGAAAGCTCATGCGCTGCTCGTGGATCGAGAAGAAGTGCACGCAGCGCCTGACGGACTTCGGGATATTGAGCCGGCCGCTCCCTGCCCAGTCGAAGTGGCCATCGAAGGTATCGAAATCGAGGGCGCTCGCGGTGGAGTCGGGCGGCCCCACCGAGGCCACGGTGTCGAAGAGGCCAAGGAAGTTCACCTGGTAGGGGATCAGCCCGGCGAGCTTGCCATCCTTGGCCCACTCATTGACCAGCTTGCTGACGAAAACGCGCGCCGACGCCGCCCCGCGCGAGAAGCCGAAGACGTTGATCCACACCTTCTTGATCACCTTGTTGCGCTGGCAATCCCTCTCCATGGCGCGCTGCAGGCCGGCCAGGGCGTTCAGCTTTTGCTCAAGCAGTGGAGATGACGGCCTTGCGCCGAACACGGTCGCGGTGACGGTTGGGTTTAACTATTCGCAGATTTTGGCGGCTATTGCATTCCCCATGTAGCCATCATCAATCCCTCCGGAGATGGCCTGATGGACTGCCCGCAGTAAGCGCGTATAGCCCCAGACACAGCGCGTGCCGAAGCCGGTGGCAAATGCCTTGCCAGTTGATGAGTAGGTATGCTCGCCGACCTCCGGGAACGGCGTACCGACTCCGACGATATAGTATTTGAAGTGCCCTTCTGCTGGCTCTTCCTTTGTCACGTTATAGAGGCGCGCCACATTGGTGTGGGCTTTATCCCTTGAATCCCGCCAGGGATTCCTTTCGTCGTCGTTGTTATTGGTGCCGTCGAAAAAGAGATTGACATGGATCGTCTGTTCGCATGCTCCAAGCGGATCGGTCACCTTTGCCTTGCCGAGCGAATATGCATCTTGCCCTTCCGGCAAACGCCCGCTGTCTCGCTCCGGCATCTTGGCCGGCCAGCGCAGAATATTCATCGGTTCTTCTCCTTTTTGGATGTCGGGGGGCATGGCAGGCCTGCGGTGCATGGACCGCCCGGGGCGTAGTTCTTCTCTTGCAATCGCGGCGGACAATTGCGCTCGTCATCGGCGCAGTACGCCAAACGGCTACGAGCGCGCACACCCTTGGTTTCCTCTTCGTCCAGCACGCCATGAGCGATAAAGGGGTCGTCGTCGCCAGGGCGGATATCCGCCCGACGCCCGTTAGTGCTATCACTCACCATCACTTTGACTCGATCGCCGGGCAAGAAGATGGCCCACATGCTGCCGGATAGTTCGCCGTACTCGGGCAACGTGGACGTGGCACGGTAAACGAGGCCTGGCGTCTTGCCGTCCAAGACCTTGTTCACTGTCCATCGAATTGAAACGCTCATGCCGGGACGCCAGACTGCAGGGATGCTGATGCAGCAGTTCTCCGCGCCTCCGCCGGTGCGCTCTCCGGGAGGAGCAGGCATGATGGTAGGGCCACCGCCGCCCGAGCCATCTGGGCCAGTGATGCCAAAGCCATCAATGTAGTATGGCGTGTAGTTGAATCCGCTTACGCCAGCACTAAGCATACGATCAGGTGTGGATGCTGCCTCCACTTCTGCATCAGAAAACAACGGCGAAAGCCAAGCCGACAACCGATCAGAGCAGGCGCCCAGCGCCGCCACCAGAGACAGGCTGACGCAGAGTCGCCAGAGCATTCGCGCAACACCGCCGTTGTCGTGCTTGGCGGCATTCCGTCGATGAGTTTGCTTGTCATCGTTGTTATCGGCGCCGTCGAAAAAGAGGTTGACATGGATCGTCTGTTCGCATGCACCTAATGGATCGATCACTTTTGCCTTGCCAAGCGGATGTGTGTCGAGCCCTTCTGGCAATCTCCCGCTGTCTCGTTCCGGTATCTTGGCCGGCCAGCGCAGAATATTCATCGTGTTTTCTCCTTTTCAACTGTCGGAGGGCATGGCAAGCCTGCAGTACATGGACCACCCGGCGCGTAGCTCTTCTCCTGCAGTCGTGGTGGACAATTGCGCTCGTCATCGGCGCAGTACGCCAAGCGACCGCCGGCGCGTACACCCTTGGATTCCTCTTCATCCAGCACGCCATGAGCGACAAAGGGATCGTCGTCGGCAGGACGCACATCGACGCTGTTTCGGCCATTAGCATTCCCATCCGCTACCATGATCTTGACCC